>NZ_MKGS01000144.1:0-50864 GCF_002836905.1 Pseudomonas sp. 43NM1
CGTGAGCAGGTCAGCGTCGAGCAGTTGCGCCTGGTGGTGGGTTTTGTCGCCGGCAATCAGGGCTTGCGCCAAAGCATGGCCGAGCGCTCGCGACAGTTGGTCGATGGCCGTGGCGCACAGCGCGTGGCGGCAGCGCTGGTCGGCGCAATGTTGCCGTTGCGCGAGGCGACGCTGGACGATGCGCGTCTGTTGTTCGCGGGACGCAACGCCGAGGCGGTGCGGCGCTGGTCGCTGGACAGCCGCGAGATCGATTGGCCGGCGCATCAGGCGTGGCTCGCGGCGAGCCTGGACAATCCGCAGCGCTTGTTGCTGATCGCCGAGGCCGCTGATGGCCCGGTCGGTGTGCTGCGTTATGAGTTGCGCGGCGTCAGCGCCGAAGTCTCGATTTATCTGTTCGAAGGGCGTTTTGGCCTCGGGTGGGGCAGGGCGCTGCTGGCGCGCGGCGAGGCGTTTGTCCGCGCCCGTTGGCCGCAACTGCAAAGCCTCAGCGCGCAGGTATTACCTGGCAATCAGCCGTCGCTGAGGCTGTTTGCTGAGGCAGGCTTCACGCAGAGTGCCTGCGTGTTCACCCGTCTCATGCCCGCAGACCTGGATCTGCCCGAGCCCTTCATCTAGTACCCGAACAGCTCGCCACGGCATGGCACGGCTCATTGGTCGAATAAGCGTTGTCGGGTTGATTCGGCAAAATAGCGTGACCTGTGAGTCATAACGCGCATCTTCACTGTATTGTATTGACCGGGGAGATGGCGCCTGGCCCGTTATCGGGTCCAGTGATAGCCCTCAACGCTCCCCGCTGTCGCCCGTTGCGGCGACTGAAAATCACTGTATGTCGGCGCCCCTCGAATCCTTGCGAGCGGTGGTATTGGGCTGTTTATTATTGGGAAGCCGTAATGATTGGCATAAAGAGCATTGCGAGCTACGTTCCTGTAGCCGGCGTGGACAATTACGCACAAGGTGCAAAATTCGAGAAGGATGAAGAGTTCATCCTTGGCAAGATCGGTTCAGCGTTCCTGCCGCGCAAAGACGCCGCGCAGGAAACCTCGGACCTGTGTGTCGAAGCCGTCAACGCGTTGTTCGCCAGCAACCCTGAGCTGAAACGCGAATCCATCGACGTGCTGATCGTCGTCACCCAGAACGGCGACGAAGAAGGCCTGCCGCACACCGCCGCGATTGTTCAGGACAAGCTCGGCTTGTCGACCAACGTTGCCGCCTTCGATATCTCGCTGGGCTGCTCGGGTTACGTCTACGGCATCTACGCGATCAAGGGTTTCATGGAAGCCACCGGCCTGAAAAACGGCTTGCTGGTCACCGCTGATCCGTACTCGAAGATCGTCGACCCGGAAGACCGCAACACCACCATGCTGTTTGGCGACGCTGCTACCGCGACGTGGATGGGCGAAGACGCGCCGTGGCAGTTGGGCAAAGCCAAGTTCGGCACCGACGGTTCCGGCGCGCCGCACTTGAAGGTCACCGATGGCGTGTTCTATATGAACGGTCGTCAGGTCTTCAACTTTGCCTTGCTCAAAGTCCCGGCGCATTTGCACGAGTTGCTCGATGAGTCGAATTTGCAGGCTGACGATATCGACGCCTTCTGCATTCACCAGGGCAGCGCGGCCATTGTCGACGCCGTCGCCCGACGTTTCGAAGGCGAACCGGAGAAATTCATCAAGGACATGGTCGAGACCGGCAACACCGTGTCTTCGAGTATTCCGCTATTGTTGGAAAAGCACGTGCTGGACTCGAACTGGAAACGCGTGGCATTGAGCGGTTTTGGTGTGGGCCTGTCGTGGGGCTCGGCGATTATTTATCGTCCTTAAGCCGTAGTCGGTACGAAAAAACCATCAACCGGCTACAAAAAAAGCGTTCAAGGCATCCCTTGAACGCTTTTTTTTGCCTGCGCGGAAAGTGGCTTTGGGCAGCGCTGCAACGCCGCTTGGCGCCACGGACAGTTTTATGACGTCATTTTTATGTGGGTGGAATCGCGCTAAGCCTTTGTTTTCCGGGGGGTGGCCGGGTGATGGCAAATATTTTTAAAAAAGCCCTCAAGCAACCTGCCAAACCGACGATAACTATTACGAAGGTTCTCTAGGCCACACCCGGCGCTTGCCAGGGCCGGAAGCCGCAGTACCCAACCAACGAGGAATTCGTCATGGCTTTAACAGTAAACACTAACGTTACATCGTTGAACGTTCAGAAAAACCTGAACCGTGCTTCCGATGCACTTTCGACCTCGATGCAGCGCCTGTCCTCCGGCCTGAAAATCAACAGCGCCAAAGACGACGCCGCCGGCCTGCAGATCGCTACTCGCATGAGCTCGCAGATCCGTGGTGGTACTCAGGCAATCCAGAACGCCAACGACGGTATCTCCGTTGCGCAAACCGCTGAAGGCGCGCTGCAGGCTTCGACCGACATTCTGCAACGTATGCGTGAACTGGCTGTTAAAGCACGTAACGGCACCAACGGCGACAAAGACCAGGAAGCGACCAACTCCGAATTCGCTCAGATGTCTGACGAATTGACCCGTATCTCGGCTTCCACCAACCTGAACGGCAAAAACCTGCTCGACGGTTCGGCTGGTACTGTAACTCTGCAAGTTGGCGCGAACACTGGTTCGGCTAACCACATCGACCTGGTACTGAGCGGCAAGTTCGACGCCGTCAGCCTGTCGGTAGGCAGCGGTACTGTTGCTCTGACCGGTGCTACCCCAAGCGCCGCAGCCCTGGCAGCTGACAACGCGATCACCGCTATCGATGCCGCAATTGCGTCCATCAACAGCACTCGCGCAAGCCTCGGTGCTTCGCAAAACCGTCTGACCAGCACCATCTCCAACCTGCAAAACATCAATGAAAACACCACTGCTGCACAGGGTCGCGTACAAGATACCGACTTCGCCGCAGAAACAGCTAACCTGACCAAACAGCAGACTCTGCAACAAGCTTCCACCGCTGTTCTGGCCCAGGCTAACCAGCTGCCATCCGCCGTACTGAAACTGCTTCAGTAAGATCGGATTGAGTTTTGGCGGGGGAGTGCGCTTGCGTGCTCTCTCGCTTTTTCCGTTTAAGAGGTGATGGTCATGGACATGAGCGTGAAGCTGAATTTGTCTTACCCGGCCGCGAAACCGACGGTCAGCACTACCGAGAAGCCGGTCGACAAGCCTCGCGCCGAAAGTACCCAGGCTGTTGCTGCCAATAGCTCGGAATCGGGCAATCCGGACAATTCGGAAAAATTGAAAACTGCAGTGCAGGAAATTGAAAAATTCGTTCAGTCGGTCAAGCGCAATCTTGAGTTTTCGATCGATGAAACATCTGGCAAGGTCATTGTCAAAGTGATCGCGAGCGAATCCGGTGAAGTCATTCGACAGATTCCGTCGGCCGAAGCAATGAAGCTCGCTGAAAGTCTGCATAACGCCAGTAACGTGTTGTTCGACGCCAAAGCCTGATGCTGGCATGAAACGTGTTTGTACGATCATTGATCGCTGATAGTGGTCAAAAGACCGGCGACACACAGAGAGGGAGATGCACATGGCAAGTCCAATTCTACCGGGTTCGGGTTTAGGCTCGGGTCTGGATATCGGCGCGATCGTCAGTGCGCTGGTAGGCGCCGACAAATCGGCCAAGCAAACCCAGATCGACACCCAGACCAAAACCAACACGCTGAAAATCTCCGGTGTCGGTGCCCTGAAAAGCGCATTGACCGCGTTCCAGACGGCGATGAAAAACCTGGGCAGTACGACGACTCCTGCATTTGCGGGTTTTACCGCTTCCTCGGGCAATACCTCGATTCTCGCTGCGACCTCGGACAACACAGCGGTTGCCGGGACTTACAGCGTTGTCGTGAAGAATCTGGCCACCGGCTCGAAAGTGGCGAGCGCTGCTTTTGCGGGCGGTACTGCCAGTGCCATTCCGAGTGGTACTCTGAAAATCAGTCAAAATGGCACTGACTACAATGTCGCGATTCCCGCCAATGCGACCCTGCAGTCGACCCGGGACGCGATCAACACCGCGCAGGGCGCCAACGGTATCTCGGCCAACATCGTGACGGACAGCACCGGCGCTTCGCGTCTGGTGATCAGTTCGAACAAGACTGGCGCCGGTTCCGACCTTACTGTCAGCGGCATCGCCGGCCTTGAAATCGACGGCACCCAGCCGATGAGCGCGAGCCCGACGCCGGGCGCCTCGGGTGCGGTGAACGGGATTGCCTCGGATGCGACGGTGATCATCGACGGCCTGACCGTCACCAGCAAAAGCAATACGGTTACCGGTGCGATCAGTGGCCTGACGCTCAACCTGGCTGCCGTTAGCACCGGTACGCCGGCGACTGCCACAGCGGTCACCGTCGCCAACAACACCACCGGTTTGCAGACCTCCGTTCAGGCGTTTGTGGATGCTTACAACACCCTGAAGAAAACCGTCGATACCTTGTCCAAAGCGACGGCCGACGATGACGGTAATCCGACCGTTTCCGCGGCGTTCACCGGTGACTCCTTGCCGCGTTCATTGATTGCCGACATCCGCGGTCAGTTGACTGCGCCCGGCGCCGGTGGTCCTTTGGCAGTGCTGTCGCAGATCGGTGTAATGACCGACCAGAACACCGGTAACCTGGCGTTCGACTCCGCGACCTTCACCAAGAACATGGCCACCAACGGCATGACCGGTCAGGTGCAGCAGTTGTTCACCGGGACCAATTCGACCAATGGGCTGCTGGCGCGCATGAGCGCTGCTGTCGATCCATACGTCAAGACCGGCGGTTTGCTCGATCAGCGCAGTTCCAACCTGACGACTGTCGGCAAAACCCTGACGACTCAGCAGAAAGCTTTGGATATGCACGTCACCAATCTCACTGCGACCCTGACGGCCAAGTACAACGCGATGGACCTGATCGTTGGGCAAATGAAGGCGACGGCCAGCAACATCACGTCGTTCTTCGCGTCGCTGAACGCGCAGCAGTCCAGCAAGTAGTCATGAACTGACGACAAAAACCCGGCTACGCTTTTTCAAGTGCGCCGGGTTTTTGTCTTTTCAATCTAAAGTTTTCTGGCTCAACGACGATACAGTGGTCATACGAGTCAACGTGGCAATGAGGTAAAACATGAACCCAATGTTAGCCCTTCGGCAATATCAGAAGGTTGGCGCGCAGGCGCAGACGTCCGAAGCCAGTCCGCACCGTCTGGTGCAAATGTTGATGGAGGGTGGTCTGGATCGTATCGCCCAGGCCAAAGGCTCCATCGAGCGCAAGGACGTCCCGGGCAAGTGCGTGTCGATCAGCAAGGCGATCGGCATTGTCGGTGGCCTGCGTGAAGGCCTGGACCTGGAGAACTCCGCCGAAGCCGTCGGCGAGCTCGACCAGTTGTACATTTACATGATGAAGCGTCTCGCCGAGGCGAACATCAAGAGTGACCCGCGGATCCTCGACGAAGTCGCGGGTTTGCTGCGCACGGTCAAAGAAGGCTGGGATGCCATCGCGGCGCCAGGTCCTCAGTTTTAAGGAGATCACCATGAGTCTTGTATTGCAGCGAATAGAACATACCCGCGTAGCGTTGGTGAGTGCATTGGCCGACCGCAACTGGGAGGTGATCGGTCAGTTGGATCTGGATTGCCGTTCCTGCATGGAAGACGTCTTGAGTGAAGCTTCGCTGGACGAGGCCGCGTTGCGCGACAACCTCGAGGAGCTGCTGTATGTCTACAAGCAGCTTCTGGAAGTGGCGATGGGGGAGAGGCAGGCAATAGTCGACGAGATGTCTCAGATCCACCAAGCGCAGAACGCCGCAAAGGTTTACCATCTGTTTGGTTAATTAATCCCCAGTTAATCCAAACTAGTGCGCCATAAATTTGACTGTGCACAGTTTTTTGACTTAACTAGTGGCTGTATCCAGATTTCAGGCGTCTACAGGCTTAACGAGTCTGCAAGCGTCTAGCTTGCCCCCTCATTTCGGGCATTGAGTTGACTAGGGAAGTTGCTATTGCATGTGGCGTGAAACCAAAATTCTGCTAATTGATGACGATAGCGTCCGCCGCCGCGATTTGGCGGTGATCCTTAATTTTCTTGGCGAAGAAAATTTGCCCTGCGGCAGCCATGACTGGCAGCAGGCGGTCGGCTCTTTGTCATCAAGTCGTGAAGTCATTTGCGTACTGATCGGGACGGTAAATGCTCCTGGCGCGCTTTTGGGCTTGTTAAAGACACTCTCAACCTGGGATGAGTTCCTTCCGGTTTTGTTAATGGGCGATAATTCTTCCGTTGACCTGCCCGAAGACCAGCGTCGCCGAGTGCTTTCGACCCTCGAGATGCCGCCCAGCTACAGCAAATTGCTCGACTCCCTGCACCGTGCCCAGGTCTATCGCGAGATGTACGACCAGGCCCGCGAGCGCGGTCGTCACCGCGAACCCAATCTGTTCCGCAGCCTCGTCGGCACCAGCCGGGCGATTCAGCACGTGCGCCAGATGATGCAGCAAGTCGCTGACACTGACGCCAGCGTGCTGATCCTCGGCGAGTCCGGCACCGGCAAGGAAGTGGTCGCGCGCAACTTGCACTATCACTCCAAGCGCCGCGACGGGCCATTCGTTCCAGTCAACTGCGGGGCGATCCCGGCCGAGTTGCTGGAAAGCGAATTGTTCGGTCACGAGAAAGGCGCTTTCACCGGGGCGATCACCAGCCGCGCCGGGCGTTTTGAACTGGCCAACGGCGGCACGCTGTTCCTCGACGAAATCGGCGACATGCCGCTGCCGATGCAGGTCAAGTTGCTGCGCGTGCTGCAGGAACGCACTTTTGAACGCGTGGGCAGCAACAAGACCCAAAGCGTCGACGTGCGCATCATTGCCGCGACGCACAAAAATCTCGAAAGCATGATCGAGATCGGCACCTTCCGCGAAGACCTTTACTATCGCCTGAACGTGTTCCCGATCGAGATGGCGCCGCTGCGCGAACGTGTCGAAGATATTCCGCTGCTGATGAACGAGTTGATCTCGCGCATGGAGCACGAGAAACGCGGCTCGATCCGCTTCAACTCCGCCGCGATCATGTCCCTGTGCCGCCACGGCTGGCCGGGCAACGTCCGCGAGCTGGCCAACCTGGTGGAACGCATGGCGATCATGCATCCGTACGGGGTGATCGGCGTGGTCGAATTGCCGAAGAAATTCCGCTACGTCGACGACGAAGACGAGCAACTGGTCGACAGCCTGCGCAGCGACCTCGAAGAACGCGTGGCCATCAACGGTCACACTCCAGACTTCAGCGCCAATGCCCTGCTGCCGCCGGAAGGCCTGGACCTCAAGGACTACCTCGGTGGTCTGGAGCAAGGGTTGATTCAGCAAGCGCTGGATGATGCCAATGGCATCGTCGCGCGCGCCGCCGAACGCCTGCGCATTCGTCGCACCACGCTGGTGGAAAAGATGCGCAAGTACGGCATGAGTCGCCGTGATGGAGATGAACAGGCGGATGATTGACGCCTGTTTTTCAAGTCCTTCATTTATAAGCGATTTTTTTTAGGCACGGGTATTGCTATAGCTCTCGCAACGTTCCGTTTAACTGACGGTCAGCCAAGCGAGAGAGCACGATGCCCCAAGCCGCCCAGATGTCTCCTGTCCCTGATACTTCGGGGCTGCCGCTGCCCGTAGAGCAGGCGAGCCGTCTCGGACTTGAGCAGGCGTTCGCGCTGTTCAACCAGATGTCGAGCCAACTGACCGATTCCTACAGCATGCTCGAAGCCCGGGTCACCGAGCTTAAAGGCGAGCTGGCGGTGGTCAGCGCCCAGCGCATGCAAGAGTTGGCGGAAAAGGAACGCCTGGCCAACCGTCTGCAAAACCTCCTCGATCTGTTACCCGGCGGCGTGATCGTCATTGATGCCCAAGGCATGGTGCGCGAAGCCAACCCGGCCGCGTGCGAATTGCTCGGCTTGCCGCTCGAAGGCGAGTTGTGGCGCCAGGTCATCGCCCGTTGTTTCGCGCCCCGTGAAGACGACGGTCATGAAATCTCCTTGAAGGACGGTCGGCGCCTGTCGATTGCCACGCGCTCGCTGGATGCCGAGCCCGGTCAGTTGGTGTTGCTCAACGACCTCACCGAAACCCGTCATTTGCAGGATCAACTGGCGCGCCACGAACGTTTGTCGTCGCTGGGGCGCATGGTTGCTTCGCTCGCTCATCAAATTCGCACGCCGCTGTCCGCCGCACTGCTCTATGCCAGTCATTTGACCGAGCAGGAATTGCCGGTCGCCACCCAGCAACGTTTTGCCGGGCGCTTGAAAGAACGTCTGCACGAACTCGAACATCAGGTGCGTGACATGCTGGTGTTTGCCCGTGGCGAACTGCCGCTGACCAACCGCGTCACCCCCAAAGAACTCATGCAGGCGCTGCAAGCGGCGGCGTTGACGCATGTGCAGGATTTGCCGATTCGCTGGCAGTGCGACAGCCATGCCGGCGAATTGCTGTGCAATCGCGACACTTTGGTCGGGGCAATTCTGAATCTGATCGAGAACGCGATTCAGGCCAGCAGCGGCACGGCGCGCTTGAAAGTCCACCTGTATAGCCGCGACAACAATTTGCGCCTGTGTGTCAGCGACAGCGGCAGCGGCATTGAGCCGGTGGTGCTGGCGCGTTTGGGCGAGCCTTTTTTCACCACCAAAACCACCGGAACCGGGCTTGGCCTGACCGTGGTCAAGGCAGTGGCTCGCGCGCATCAGGGAGAATTGCAGTTGCGCTCGCGGCTCGGTCGCGGCACGTCTGCATTACTGACCTTGCCGTTGTTTTCCAGCGCAGCGGAGACGGAGTGAAGGGCATGCCAATCAAGGTTTTACTGGTCGAGGATGACCGCGCGCTGCGCGAAGCACTGGCCGACACCCTGCTGCTCGCGGGCCACGATTTCAAGGCTGTCGGTTCTGCCGAAGAGGCGCTGACGGCGGTCGCTGTCGAGGCGTTCAATCTGGTGGTCAGCGACGTCAATATGCCGGGCATGGACGGCCATCAACTGTTGGCGTTGCTGCGAGCACGCCAACCGCAATTGCCGGTGTTGCTGATGACGGCGCATGGTGCCGTGGAGCGTGCCGTCGATGCGATGCGCCAGGGCGCGGCGGATTATCTGGTCAAGCCGTTCGAGCCCAAAGCCTTGCTCGATCTGGTGGCGCGGCATGCGTTGGGCAGTCTCGGCCCGAGCGACAGCGAAGGCCCGATCGCCTTCGAGCCGGCCAGCGCCCAGTTGCTGGAACTGGCCAAACGCGTGGCGCGCAGCGATTCGACCGTGTTGATCTCCGGCGAATCCGGCACCGGCAAAGAGGTGCTGGCACGCTTTATTCACCAGCACTCGAACCGCGCCAATCAACCGTTTATCGCGATCAACTGCGCGGCGATTCCCGACAACATGCTCGAAGCGACGTTGTTCGGGCATGAGAAAGGTTCGTTCACCGGCGCCATCGCCGCTCAGGCCGGCAAGTTTGAACAGGCTGACGGCGGGACCATTCTGCTCGACGAGATTTCCGAAATGCCCATGGGCCTGCAAGCCAAGTTGCTGCGGGTGTTGCAGGAGCGCGAAGTCGAGCGGGTCGGTGCGCGCAAGCCGATCACTTTGGATATTCGTGTGGTCGCCACCACCAACCGTGATCTGGCCGGTGAAGTGGCGGCGGGGCGTTTTCGTGAAGACCTTTATTACCGGTTGTCGGTTTTTCCGCTGGCCTGGCGTCCGTTGCGCGAGCGCACCGCCGACATCCTGCCGCTGGCCGAGCGGCTGTTGGCCAAACACGTCAATAAAATGAAGCATGCGGCGGCGCGTCTGTCGCCGGACGCGCAGGCGTGCCTGGTCGGTTACCCATGGCCGGGCAACGTGCGCGAACTGGATAATGCGATTCAGCGCGCGTTGATTCTGCAACAGGGCGGCTTGATCCAGCCGCAGGATTTCTGCCTGTCGGGGCCGGTGGCCTGTGCGCCGTTGCCGACGTTGGCGCCGACATTGGCATCAACGCTGACGCCGCTGCGGGCGGCGGACGTGGATGTGGAGTCGGCGAATGCCTTGGGCGATGACCTGCGCCGCCATGAATTCCAGATGATCATCGACACCCTCCGCGCCGAGCGTGGCCGCCGCAAGGAAGCCGCCGAACGCCTGGGCATCAGCCCGCGCACCTTGCGCTACAAACTCGCGCAAATGCGTGACGCCGGCATGGACGTGGAAGCGTACCTGTTCGCCACCTGAGCCAAATGCGCCGCATAACCCCTGTAGGAGCGAGCTTGCTCGCGATAGCGGTGTATCAGTCGACATTTATGTAACTGACACACCGCCATCGCGAGCAGGCTCACTCCTACAGTAGTTTTTGCATCTGCAGGCTTTTCTGAAGGCTATGTCGCCGAGCTGGCACCCTTGTTGCTAACACCTCAGTACCCGCCGAGTGAGTGTCAAAAAATTGCGGGTCGTCAGAGAGAGAGACCATGAGCCAAGGTATTGAATTTAATCGATTGATGTTGGACATGCGTTCCATGCAAATGGACGCAATGTCGGCACCCAAATCGACTGCAGCCGTTCCGGAACTGGGTGGCAGCAGCTTTGCAGACATGCTTGGCATGGCCGTCAATAAAGTCAGCGAGACCCAGCAGGCGTCGAGTCAGTTGGCCAATGCCTTCGAGATCGGCAAAAGCGGCGTTGATCTGACGGACGTGATGATTTCCTCGCAGAAGGCTACTGTGTCTTTTCAGGCGTTGACCCAAGTGCGTAACAAGTTGGTTCAGGCTTACCAAGACATCATGCAGATGCCGGTTTAAGGACGAGATTGAGTCATGGCTGATGCGATCGCCGATAATGTTCCGGCCAAGGCCACCCCGGTAGACGGCAAACCGCCGCTGTTCGGGTTGTCCTTCCTGGAAAACCTCTCCGAGATGACCATGCTGCGTCAGGTAGGCCTGTTGGTCGGCCTGGCTGCGAGCGTGGCGATTGGCTTCGCCGTGGTGTTGTGGTCGCAGCAGCCGGATTACCGGCCGCTGTACGGCAGCCTCGCCGGGATGGACGCCAAGCAGGTCATGGAAACCCTGGCCGCCGCCGACATTCCTTATTCCGTTGAACCCAATTCCGGTGCCTTGCTGGTCAAGGCCGATGATGTGTCGCGCGCGCGGCTCAAGCTCGCGGCCGCTGGTGTCACTCCCAGCGACGGCAACATCGGTTTTGAAATCCTCGACAAGGAACAGGGGCTGGGCACCAGCCAGTTCATGGAAGCGACCCGTTATCGTCGCGGCCTCGAAGGCGAACTGGCGCGGACCATTTCCAGCCTGAACAACGTCAAGGGTGCCCGCGTGCACTTGGCGATCCCGAAAAGCTCGGTGTTCGTGCGTGATGAGCGCAAGCCAAGTGCGTCGATTCTGGTCGAGCTGTATTCCGGCCGTTCGCTGGAGCCGGGTCAGGTTTTGGCGATCATCAATCTGGTCGCCACCAGCGTGCCTGAGCTGAGCAAGTCGCAGATCACCGTGGTCGATCAGAAGGGCAACCTGCTGTCCGATCAGGCGGAAAACTCCGAACTGACCATGGCTGGCAAGCAATTCGATTACAGCCGTCGCATGGAAAGCATGCTCACCCAGCGTGTGCACAACATCCTGCAACCGGTGCTGGGCAACGACCGCTACAAGGCAGAAGTGTCGGCGGACGTCGATTTCAGCGCTGTCGAGTCGACTTCCGAGCAGTTCAACCCGGATCAACCGGCGTTGCGCAGCGAGCAATCGACCTCTGAACAACGGACTTCCAGCAATGGCCCGCAAGGTGTGCCGGGTGCCCTGAGCAACCAGCCGCCAGCGCCAGCCTCGGCGCCGCAAACCACCGGTGGCGCGACTGCGGCGGCGGGCATGGTGCAGCCAGGTCAGCCATTGCTTGATGCCAACGGTCAGCAAATCATGGACCCGGCCACCGGCCAGCCTATGCTTGCACCGTACCCGGCGGACAAGCGTCAACAATCCACCAAGAACTTCGAGCTCGATCGCTCCATCAGCCACACCAAGCAGCAACAGGGCCGTTTGAATCGCCTGTCGGTGTCGGTGGTGGTCGATGATCAGGTCAAGGTCAACGCGGCCAACGGTGAAACCAGCCGTGCGCCGTGGAGCGCCGACGAATTGGCGCGCTTCACTCGCCTAGTGCAGGACGCCGTCGGTTTCGACGCCAGCCGTGGTGACAGCGTCAGCGTGATCAACATGCCGTTCTCCGCCGAACGCGGCGAAGTGATTGCCGATATTCCGTTCTACTCCCAGCCTTGGTTCTGGGACATCGTCAAACAAGTGCTGGGTGTGTTGTTCATCCTTGTGCTGGTTTTCGGTGTGCTGCGTCCGGTGCTGAACAACATCACCGGTGGCGGCAAAGGCAAGCAACTGGCCGGGATCGGCAGCGACGTCGAGTTGGGTGGCATGGGCGGCCTGGACGGCGAACTGGCCAACGACCGCGTCAGCCTCGGCGGCCCGACCAGCATCTTGCTGCCGAGCCCGAGCGAGGGCTATGACGCCCAGTTGAACGCAATCAAAAGTTTGGTGGCAGAAGATCCGGGTCGTGTGGCCCAGGTCGTGAAAGAGTGGATTAACGCAGATGAGTGATAACCGAGCCGCTGTCGCCAAACTGTCCCGTGTCGATAAAGCCGCGATCCTGCTGCTGTCGCTCGGTTCGACGGATGCCGCCCAAGTGCTGCGCCACATGGGGCCTAAAGAGGTCCAGCGTGTGGGCGTGGCCATGGCGCAAATGGGTAACGTGCACCGTGAGCAGGTCGAGCAGGTGATGAGCGAGTTCGTCGACATCGTCGGCGATCAGACCAGCCTCGGCGTCGGTTCTGACGACTACGTGCGCAAAATGCTCACTCAGGCCTTGGGCGAAGACAAGGCCAACGGCCTGATCGACCGCATTCTGCTGGGCGGCAACACCAGTGGCCTCGACAGCCTGAAGTGGATGGAGCCGCGCGCCGTCGCCGACGTGATCCGTTTCGAACACCCGCAGATCCAGGCAATCGTGGTCGCGTATCTCGACCCGGACCAGGCTGGCGAAGTGCTCGGCAACTTCGACCACAAGGTGCGTCTGGACATCATCCTGCGCGTCTCGTCGTTGAATACCGTGCAGCCAGCGGCGCTGAAAGAACTCAACCAGATTCTCGAGAAGCAGTTCTCCGGCAACTCGAACGCCTCGCGCACCACCCTCGGTGGCATCAAGCGTGCGGCCGACATCATGAACTTCCTCGACAGTTCGATTGAAGGTCAGTTGATGGATTCGATTCGCGAAGTCGACGAAGACCTGTCCGGTCAGATCGAAGACCTCATGTTCGTGTTCAACAACCTGTCCGATGTCGATGACCGCGGAATTCAGGCGTTGCTGCGCGAAGTGTCCTCCGACGTACTGGTGCTGGCCCTCAAGGGTTCGGACGAGGGCGTCAAGGAAAAGATCTTCAAGAACATGTCCAAACGAGCGGCCGAACTGTTGCGCGACGACCTCGAGGCCAAAGGCCCGGTGCGCGTCAGCGACGTCGAAACCGCGCAGAAAGAAATCCTCACCATTGCCCGCCGTATGGCCGAAGCCGGAGAAATCGTTCTCGGTGGAAAGGGTGGCGAAGAGATGATCTAAGGTCACTATGTCGTCCAAACATGATGAGTCCAATACCGACCTGATCCGTGGCAAGCAGGTCGGCAATGTCGATATCTGGTCGCTGCCAAGCTTCGACCCGCATGTGCCTGAGCCCGAGCCGGACCCCGAGCCTGAACCGCCGGAAATGGAAGAAGTGCCGCTGGAAGAAGTCCAGCCACTGACCCTCGAAGAGCTCGAAAGCATCCGCCAGGAGGCTTACAACGAAGGCTTTGCCACGGGCGAGAAAGAAGGTTTTCACAGCACCACGCTCAAGGTTCGCCAGGAAGCGGACGTCGCTTTGTCGGCCAAGCTTTCCGCGCTGGAGCAATTGATGGGGCATTTGTTCGAACCCATCGCCGAGCAGGATTCGCAGATTGAAAAATCCTTGGTCGACCTCGTGCAACACATCACCAAACAGGTGATTCAGCGCGAACTGGCCATCGATTCCACGCAAATCGAAAGCGTCATGCGCGAAGCGCTCAAGCTGTTGCCGCTGGGTGTGGGCAATGTGCGGCTGTACATCAATCCGCAGGATTTCGAACAGGTCAAAGCCCTGCGCGAGCGCCATGACGAAACCTGGCGCATCGTCGAGGACGAAGCGCTGCTGCCCGGCGGTTGCCGGGTTGAAACCGAGCACAGCCGCATCGACGCGACCATCGAAACCCGCGTTGCGCGAGTGATGGACAAGCTGTTCGATCAGTTGCACGAACAAGCGCTGCACCCGGCCGCGCCGGATTTGAGCCTGGAACTGCCGGTCGACGCCAAACCGGCTACCGATCCAGCTGCCGAGCCAGTTGCCGAACCTGGTTTTGCGCCAGATGCCGAATTGCCTGCCGAACCGGACCCGACCGATGCGCCTTGATCGCACCAGTTTCGCCAAGCGCCTCAGCGGTTACGTCGAGGCCACGGAGCTGGAAGGCGCGCCGATCCTCGAAGGGCGCTTGCTGCGCATGGTTGGCCTGACCCTCGAAGCCGAAGGTTTGCGCGCCGCCATGGGCAGTCGCTGCATGGTCATCAACGACACCAGTTATCACCCGGTGCAGGTTGAAGCCGAAGTCATGGGCTTCTCCGGCAGCAAAGTATTCCTGATGCCGGTCGGCAGCGTCGCCGGCATTGCGCCCGGCGCCCGTGTGGTGCCGCTGGCCGATACCGGTCGTTTGCCGATGGGCATGAGCATGCTCGGGCGGGTGCTTGATGGCGCCGGCCGCGCGCTCGACGGCAAGGGTGGGATGAAAGCCGAGGATTGGGTGCCGATGGACGGCCCGACGATCAACCCGCTCAAACGCCACCCGATCAGCGAACCGCTGGACGTCGGCATTCGCTGCATCAACGGTTTGCTGACGGTCGGTCGCGGCCAGCGTCTGGGCCTGTTCGCCGGTACCGGCGTGGGTAAATCGGTACTGCTGGGGATGATGACGCGCTTCACCGAGGCCGACATTATTGTCGTCGGGCTGATCGGTGAGCGGGGTCGTGAGGTCAAGGAATTCATCGAGCACATTCTGGGTGAAGAAGGCCTCAAACGCTCCGTCGTGGTCGCCTCGCCGGCGGACGATGCGCCGCTGATGCGCATGCGCGCCGCGATGTATTGCACACGCATTGCCGAGTATTTTCGCGACAAGGGCAAAAACGTCCTGTTGCTGATGGATTCGCTGACCCGTTTCGCCCAGGCCCAGCGCGAAATCGCTTTGGCCATTGGTGAGCCGCCGGCGACCAAGGGTTATCCGCCGTCGGTGTTCGCCAAGTTGCCGAAACTGGTGGAACGCGCCGGTAACGCCGAGAAGGGCGGCGGTTCGATTACCGCGTTTTATACGGTGTTGTCCGAGGGCGATGACCAGCAGGACCCGATTGCCGATGCCGCGCGAGGCGTGCTCGACGGCCACATCGTTTTGTCCCGGCGTCTGGCCGAAGAAGGTCATTACCCAGCCATCGACATCGAAGCGTCGATCAGCCGGGTGATGCCGTCGGTGGTGACGCCGGAACACATGATGCGCGCGCAGTATTTCAAGCAGTTGTGGTCGCGTTATCAGCAGAGTCGCGACTTGATCAGCGTTGGCGCCTACGTCGCTGGCGGTGATCGCGAAACCGATTTGGCGATTTCGTTGCAGCCGCAGCTGGTCCGCTACTTGCGCCAGGGGCTGAACGACAGCATCAGCCTCGGCGAGAGCGAAGCGTACCTCGGCAGTATTTTCGCCCCAGCGGCCGGCGGTTAACCGGCCATGGCCCAGAGCCGAGCCGGGCGTTTGGCGCCCGTGGTCGAAATGGCCGAAAAAGCCGAGAAGGCTGCGGTCCAGCGTCTCGGGCATTTTCAGGGGCAGGTACGCCTGGCCGAGAGCAAACTCGCCGACCTTGAAGCCTTTCGCCTCGACTACCAGGAGCAATGGATCGTGCGCGGCAGCGGCGGCGTGTCCGGTCAATGGCTGCTCGGTTATCAGGGCTTTCTCGCGCAACTCGGGACGGCCATCGACCAGCAGCGCCAAAGCCTCGCTTGGCACCAGAACAATCTGAATAAAGCACGGGACGCCTGGCAGCAGGCGTTTGCCCGGGTCGAGGGTTTGCGCAAACTGGTCCAGCGCTACATGGACGAGGCGCGCAAGCTCGAAGATCGGCGCGAGCAGAAGTTACTCGATGAACTGTCGCAGCGGTTGCCGCGACAGGATCCGTATTGAGTCAGATCGAGCGCGTTATCGTTGTTCACGGGCGAGCCTCGCTCCTGCAGCGAAGGCGATCTGGCTGGCGCGACAATATTTCCTGCCTTGCCGCCTTTCACGGCAGGTGCTAAACCTTGTACACACATTGTTCAATGACAAGGAAGCCGTTAAATGTCAGTCGTTACAGAACTAACTCCAGATGGGCAGAAACTGACGATTGTGATCTCGGGACGATTCGATTTTGCCAAGCATCAGGAATTTCGCGAATCCTACGAAAATCTCCAGCCAAAACCTGAGTCCTTCGAAGTCAATCTCAAGGACGCCACCTATCTCGACAGCTCGGCGCTCGGCATGTTGCTGCTGTTGCGCGATCACGCCGGTGGCGAGGACGCGAACATTAAGTTGTCGTACGCCAGCGCCGATGTCCGGAAAATTCTCGCCATCTCCAATTTCGAACAAATCTTCGACGTGGCGTAAGCGCTGTGCAGTCCTCCTTCGAACCGCTGACGATCCTCATCGCTGAAGACAGCGCCGCCGATCGCATGCTGCTGTCGAGCATCGTCCGGCGCCAGGGCCATCAAGTGCTGACGGCTGCCAATGGCGCCGAAGCGGTCGAAGCCTTCCGTCAGCAGCGCCCGCAACTAGTGCTGATGGACGCGATGATGCCGGTGATGGACGGTTTCGAGGCGGCGCAGCAAATCAAGACGCTCGCCGGGGAAACCCTGGTGCCGATCATCTTCCTGACGTCGCTCACCGAAAGCGAAGCCCTGGCCCGATGCCTGGAGGCCGGCGGCGACGATTTTCTGGCGAAGCCGTACAACCAGGTGATCCTCGCCGCCAAGATCAAGGCGATGGATCGCTTGCGCCGCTTGCAGGCAACGGTCCTCGAGCAGCGCGACCAGATCGCCAAACACCACGAATACCTGCTCAATGAGCAACGGGTGGCGAAAGCGGTGTTCGACAAAGTCGCGCATTCCGGTTGCCTCAACGCGCCGAACATTCGTTACCTGCAATCGCCTTACGCGCTGTTCAACGGCGATTTGCTGCTGGCCGCGTTTACCCCGGCCGGCGACATGCACGTGCTGCTCGGCGATTTCACCGGGCACGGTTTGCCGGCAGCGGTCGGCGCCATGCCGCTGGCGGAAGTGTTTTATGGCATGACCGCCAAGGGTTACGGCTTGTCGGAAACCCTTCGGGAAATGAATGCCAAGCTCAAACGCATCCTGCCGGTGGACATGTTTTGTTGCGCCACGTTGTTGTGCCTGAGTTTTCAGAGCCGTTCGGTGGAAGTCTGGAATGGCGGGATGCCCGACGGTTATCTGCACCGCATCGCCACCGGCGAGCGCACGCCACTGCCGGCGCGGCACTTGCCGTTGGGCGTGTTGAGCCCGCAGACCTTCAATGATCGTACCGAAGTGTTTCCGATGGCACAGGGTGACCGGGTATTCCTGTTGTCCGACGGGGTGATCGACACCTGCGATGCCAACGACCAGCTATTTGGCGTCGAACGTTTGCAGCAAGTGTTTGCCGCCAATCGCCAGCCTGACCGGTTGTTCGAGGACATCGAGCAGGCCCTGCGCGACTTTCGTGGCGAGGCCCGGGACGATGTGAGCATGGTTGAGATCAGCCTGCTCGACGCGCAACAGGTGAGCCCGCCAGCGCCGGTGTACTCCGACAGCGGCCAGTCGTGCCCGCTGGACTGGTCGGTAAGTTTCGAATTCCGCGCCGCCTCCCTCAAGCGCTTCAATCCATTGCCGTATCTGCTGCAGTTGTTACAGGAAGTGCACGGGCTGCGGGCGCAGAGTGGCGCGTTGTACAGCGTGCTCGCCGAGCTGTATTCCAACGCGCTCGAGCATGGCGTGCTGGGCCTCGATTCCAGTCTCAAGCGCGATGCTTCGGGTTTCGCCCGCTATTATCAGGAGCGCAATACCCGCCTCGATCAGTTGCAGGACGGCTACGTGCGCCTGCATTTGCAGGTCACGCCGACCGAGCAGGGCGGTCGCCTGAACATACGCGTCGACGACAGCGGCAAGGGATTCGATATCGCGCGGGTGATGCAGCGGCCGGTGGATGGCGTCCGTCTGTCGGGCCGTGGCGTCAGTCTGATCCGGCAATTGAGCCACAAGGCGAGCTGGTCCGACGATGGTCGTAGTGCGCACGTGGAGTTTTACTGGGAGGCTCTGGCATAATTCCGCGAATTCTTGATCAAGGAGTGAACAAGTGGCTGATACACATCTGGATCGCGACGTGCTCAGCGCGTTGCAAGAGGTGATGGAAGGTGAGTATCCGACGTTGCTCGATACCTTCATCGCCGATTCCGAAGAGCGCTTGCGCGTGCTGCGCAAGGCCGACGATGCGGTGCAACTGATGAACGCCGCGCACAGCTTCAAGGGCAGCAGCAGCAACATGGGCGCCACGCGCCTCGCCGAGCTGTGCAATGAGCTCGAGCAACGTGCCAAAGATCAAAAGTTGGCCGGGATCGAAAAACTGGTCGGTGAAATCGACGGCGAATTCGCCATCGTCCGTCCACTCTACGAAGCCGAGCGCCAGCGTTCACTGGCTGAGTAATCCCACCGTTCAGCGATTTTTTCTCCGCTGCGGGCATTCTGGCTCGCACCTTGCAATCACCTTTCACAACTGTACCTACGATCCCAGTGCAGCGGAGACCGCGTCATGCCCGTTACCCCAAATTTGCTTCTTCAGGCCGCTACCAAGGCCAAATCTCAAGCTGCCGCCGCCAATAACCCGGTAGCGGCCGCTGAGCCTGGGGATAAGGCAGCCAGCTTCGCCAACGTCTTCGCCAAACAGGCGCAAAAAAAGCCTGCCATGCTGGCCGAAGCGCCGGTCAAACCGGCGCGTGACAAGGTCGCGGACGCGCCTGCCAAGAAAGACTTGAGCAATGACAAATCTGCCGCTGCGGACCAGAAGGTTGCCGATAGCGGCAAATCCTTGCCCGCCGATAAACCGGCGGCTGCCGATGACAAGGGTGCCAGCGAGCAAGACGCAGACGCCCAAACGCCGGTAGCTGTGGATGCGCCGCCGGTTGATCCGACGCTCGACCCGGCGCTGGCGCAAGCCACTCAAGCCGTGACGCCCGCACCTGCGCCAGAGACGCCGCCGGCAGTCGCCACCGAGCAACCGCAAGCGGCCGCCGTCGCTGCTGCTGCTGCGGCCGCTGCACTGCCGGTTGCAGTCGCTGCTACTGGCGACACTGATTTCGATCCGGAAGCCGATCCGCTGGATGCCTTGCCGGCCCTGCGCATGGCGATGGAGCAAAGCGGTCACGTTTCGGCCTCCAGCCAGAATCAATCGAAAGCCACCGCGGCGCAGCTCTCCGCCGATGGCGAGCCGACAGCCGCGCAGAACTTCACTGCCGGCATGGCGAACATGCTCGACGTGCAAAGCGACAAGGCCGGCACCGGTCAGGGCGGCGACAAGGCGTTCAGCGGCTTGCTCAATGAAGGCCTGAAAGACTTGTCGTCGA
The DNA here is from genome assembly GCF_002836905.1 of Pseudomonas sp. 43NM1. Lineage (NCBI taxonomy): Bacteria > Pseudomonadati > Pseudomonadota > Gammaproteobacteria > Pseudomonadales > Pseudomonadaceae > Pseudomonas > Pseudomonas sp. 43NM1. Next base: position 19,681 of record NZ_MKGS01000144.1, read on the forward strand.
GCAGCAGCGACACCCGCGTCGATGATTTCGCCAGTCGTCTGGCGGCATTGACCCAGGCCGCTACGCCGAAGACCGCGAACGTCGCCGTGCCGGTCAATCAGCCGATCGCCATGCATCAAAGCGGCTGGACTGAGGAAGTGGTCAATCGCGTCATGTACCTGTCCAGCGTCAACCTCAAGGCTGCTGACATTCAGTTGCAACCGGCTGAGTTGGGGCGCCTGGATATTCGCGTGAACATGGTCCCGGACCAGCAAACCCAAATCACTTTCATGAGCGCGCACCCGAGCGTTCGCGAAGCGCTGGACGGGCAAATGCATCGCTTGCGTGACATGTTTGCGCAGCAGGGCATGGGCCAGGTCGATGTCAACGTCTCCGACCAGTCTCGCGGCTGGCAGGGCCAGGGCCAGGAGCAACAGGCCCAGCAAGGGCAGGGCGGCCGCACCAGCGCCAGTGGCGGACGCGTTGATTCGATGGACGAAGAGATTGCGCCGACGGTTGCCGAAGTGGCGGCCAGCAGCACCAGCGTCATCGGCTCCAGCGCCGTCGATTACTACGCCTGATCAAACGCCAAGCCTGTGGGAGCGAGCTGGCTCGCGATTACGGTTCTACATTCAACATTCGTGTCGACTGTGGAATCGCAATCGCGAGCAAGCTCGCTCCCACATTGGTTTTGCGCTGGCTGGCGATCCCTGCTTAAGCGATCTGCAACACTTCTGGCATAACACTTGCTCTTGCCTTGCCGTGCGACTGTGAAAACCTGAATAGTGACGGATTATTGGCATGGCGAAGAGTGAAGCGGCAGCAGTGGTTAAAGACCCTGCAACCAAAGGCAAACTGAAGCTGATCATATTGATCGTGGTGTCGGTGTTGCTGGCCATCGGCTTGTCCGTGGGGGCCACGTGGTACTTCATGCACAACGCTCAAAGCAAGCCCGCCGAGACGGCTGAAACCGCCCCGACCGGTAAACAACCGGCGATTTTCGAAGCGATGGCTCCAGCCTTCGTCGCCAACTACAACCAGAACGGCCGCCAGCGCTACATGCAGGTGAGCATCACCATGCTCGGGCGCAATCAGGCTGACCTCGAGGCATTGAAAGTGCACATGCCGGTCATCCGCAATAACCTCGTCATGCTGTTCTCCGGCCAGGATTTCGCTACTCTGGCGACGCCGGTTGGCCAGGAAATGTTGCGGCAGAAGGCCACTGCCAGCGTCCAGGAAGTGGCGCAGAAAGAACTCGGCAAAGTGGTGATCGAACAGCTGCTTTTCACTAATTTCGTACTGCAGTAGGAACACGACATGGCCGTGCAGGACCTGCTGTCCCAGGATGAGATCGATGCGCTGTTGCATGGCGTCGACGATGGTCTGGTGCAGACCGATACCGCTTCCGAACCCGGCAGCGTCAAAAGTTACGACCTGACCAGCCAGGACCGGATCGTCCGCGGACGCATGCCGACCCTGGAGATGATCAACGAGCGTTTCGCCCGTTACACGCGCATCAGCATGTTCAACATGCTGCGCCGCTCGGCCGACGTTGCCGTGGGCGGCGTGCAGGTGATGAAGTTCGGTGAATACGTGCACTCGCTGTACGTGCCGACCAGCCTCAACCTGGTCAAGATCAAACCGTTGCGCGGCACTGCGCTGTTCATCCTCGACGCCAAACTGGTGTTCAAACTGGTGGACAACTTTTTCGGCGGCGATGGCCGTCACGCGAAGATCGAAGGGCGTGAGTTCACCCCGACCGAACTGCGTGTGGTGCGCATGGTGCTGGAGCAGGCGTTCATCGATTTGAAAGAAGCCTGGCAGGCGATCATGGAAGTCAATTTCGAGTACATCAACTCGGAAGTGAACCCGGCCATGGCCAACATCGTCGGCCCGAGCGAAGCGATTGTGGTGTCGACGTTCCACATCGAACTCGATGGCGGTGGCGGCGACCTGCACGTGACCATGCCGTACTCGATGATCGAGCCGGTGCGTGAAATGCTCGACGCCGGTTTCCAGTCCGACCTCGACGATCAGGACGAGCGCTGGGTCAATGCCTTGCGCCAGGACGTGCTCGACGTCGACGTGCCGATCGGCGCGACCGTGGCCCGCCGTCAGTTGCGTCTGCGCGACATCCTGCACATGCAGCCGGGCGACATCATCCCGGTCGAGATGCCGGAAGAAATGATCATGCGCGCCAACGGCGTGCCTGCGTTCAAGGTCAAGATGGGCTCGCACAAAGGCAACCTCGCGTTGCAAGTGATCGAGCCGATCGAGCGCCGCTGACCGGCGCTCAATTCCCCCTATTTAACACTGGCCGCTTCCTGTTAAAGAGCGGCCCGCCGAGGACACACGATGAACGACGATATGAACGCCCAGGACGACCAGGCACTGGCTGATGAATGGGCCGCCGCGCTGGAAGAAACCGGCGATGCCAGCCAGGCCGATATCGATGCGCTGCTGGCGGCCGACACCGGCGGCTCGGCGTCCAACCGTCTGCCGATGGAAGAGTTCGGCAGCGTGCCGCGGAACAACGATCAGGTCACCCTGGACGGTCCGAACCTGGACGTGATCCTCGACATTCCGGTGTCGATTTCGATGGAAGTCGGCAGCACCGACATCAACATCCGCAACCTGCTGCAACTCAACCAGGGTTCGGTGATCGAGCTTGATCGTCTGGCCGGCGAGCCGCTCGACGTGCTGGTCAACGGCACGCTGATCGCGCATGGCGAAGTAGTGGTGGTCAACGAAAAGTTCGGCATTCGCCTGACCGACGTGATCAGCCCAAGCGAACGTATCAAGAAGCTGCGCTGAGTGAGCAAGGTACTGGGTTCTCTGACGGCATTGCTGCTGGCGTTGCCAGCCAGTGTGCTCGCGGCCGAGCCGGTTGCGGCGACGGCAGCAGCCGCAGCGCCAGCGGTCAACAGCGGCGTGGCCGGGCAATTGACGCAATTGGTTTTCGGCCTGCTGCTGGTGCTGGGGTTGATCTTCTTCCTCGCCTGGCTGTTGCGGCGGGTGCAGCAGGCCGGCCCGGCGGGCAAGGGCCAAGTGATCGAGATCGTCGGTTCGCGTGCACTCGGTCCGCGTGACCGTTTGATGCTGGTACAGGTCGGCAACGAACAGATTCTGCTGGGCCTGAGCCCGGGCACCATCACTGCGTTGCATGTGCTCAAGGAGCCGGTGCACGTCCCGAGCGCCACGGAAAAAACCACCCCGGAGTTCGCCCAGCGCCTGATGGAACTGTTGGGCAAGGATCAGAAGGATAAGAAGTAATGGGTGCGCTACGCATCGTCTTGACGCTGGCATTGATGCTGGCGGCGCCGCTGGCGTTGGCCGCCGATCCTTTGTCGATCCCGGCAATTACCCTCGGCACCAACGCGCAAGGCGCGCAGGAATACTCGGTCAGTCTGCAGATTCTGCTGATCATGACGGCGCTGAGTTTTATTCCGGCGTTCGTCATGCTGATGACCAGTTTCACCCGGATCATCATCGTCTTCTCGATCCTGCGTCAGGCCCTCGGCCTGCAACAGACGCCGTCGAACCAGATCCTCACCGGCATGGCGCTGTTCCTCACCATGTTCATCATGGCGCCGGTGTTCGACCGGGTGAACAACGATGCCCTGCAGCCATACCTGGCGGAAACCATGACCGCGCAGGACGCCGTGCTCAAGGCGCAAGTGCCGATCAAGGACTTCATGCTCGCCCAGACGCGCACCAGCGATCTGGAGCTGTTCATGCGCCTGTCCAAACGCACCGACATCGCTACCCCGGATCAGGCGCCGTTGACCATTCTGGTGCCGGCGTTTGTCACCTCCGAGCTTAAAACCGCGTTCCAGATCGGCTTCATGATCTTCATTCCGTTCCTGATCATCGACCTGGTGGTGGCCAGTGTGCTGATGGCGATGGGGATGATGATGCTGTCGCCGCTGATCATTTCGTTGCCGTTCAAGATCATGCTGTTTGTGCTGGTGGATGGCTGGGCGTTGATCATCGGCACGTTGGCCAGCAGTTTTGGAGGTGTTTCGCCATGACCCCGGAAGTCGCCGTAGACATATTTCGCGAAGCGCTGTGGCTGACCACGATGATGGTGGCGGTGCTGGTGATCCCGAGTCTGCTGGTCGGCTTGCTGGTGGCGATGTTCCAGGCCGCAACGCAGATCAACGAACAAACCCTGAGCTTCTTGCCGCGCTTGCTGGTGATGCTGGTGACGTTGATCGTCGCTGGCCCGTGGCTCACGCAAACCTTCATGGAATATATCCTGCAGTTGTACGGCAATATTCCTACGGTCATCGGCTAAGCCATGTCACTGCTGCAGCTGACCGATACCCAGATCAGCACGTGGGTGGCAACGTTCATGTTGCCGCTGTTCCGCGTCGGCGCGGTGCTGATGTTCATGCCGATTATCGGCACGACCCTGGTGCCGCGCCGCGTGCGCGCCTACTTTGCGCTGGCGATAACCGTGGTCATCACGCCGGCGCTGCCGCCGATGCCACCGGTCAATCCGCTGGACCTGAGCGGGCTGCTACTGATTGGTGAGCAGATCATCATCGGCGCCGTGCTGGCGTTCTCCTTGCAGCTGTTCTTCCAGGCTTTCGTGATCGCCGGGCAAATCGTCGCGATCCAGATGGGCATGGGCTTCGCCTCGATGATCGACCCCACCAACGGCGTCTCGGTGGCGGTGATCGGGCAGTTTTTCACCATGCTGGTGACGCTGCTGTTCCTGTCGATGAATGGCCACCTTGTGGTGTTCGAAGTGCTCACCGAAAGCTTCACCACGTTGCCGGTCGGCAGCGGGTTCATGGTCAATCATTTCTGGGAATTGGCCGGCAAGCTTGGTTGGGTCCTCGGCGCGGCACTGGTGCTGGTGTTGCCGGCGGTCACGGCGTTGCTGGTGGTCAACATTGCGTTTGGGGTGATGACCCGGGCGGCGCCGCAGTTGAACATTTTCTCCATTGGTTTCCCGCTGACGCTGGTGCTCGGCATGTTCATTCTCTGGGTCAGCCTCGGCGATATTCTCAATCAGTACCAACCCATGGCCTCCGAAGCCCTGCAGTTTTTACGCTCACTGGCACAGGCGACCTGAGCCATGGCTGAGAGCGAAAGCGGTCAAGACAAAACAGAAGACCCCACGGAGAAAAAGAAAAAGGACGCCCGCGACAAGGGCGAGACCGTGCGTTCCAAAGAACTCAATACGCTGGCGATCATGTTGGTCGGCGCCAGCGCGCTGTTGATTTTCGGCGGTGCCCTGGCGGAAAAATTGATGGGGCTGATGAGCCTGAATTTTTCGCTGCCGCGCGATGTGGTCCTTGATCCGAACTACATGGGCCGCTACCTGATGCAATCCGGGCTGGTGGCCTTGCTGGCGATTCAGCCGATCATGATTTCCCTGGTGCTGGCGGCGCTGATCGGCCCGATTTCTCTCGGTGGCTGGTTGTTTGCGGCGAGCGGTCTGGCGCCGAAGTTCAGCCGGATGAACCCGTTGAGCGGCCTCAAGCGGATGTTCTCGACCAAGGCCTTGGTGGAGCTGCTCAAAGCCTTCGCCAAATTCATCATCGTGCTGTTTGTGGCGTTGGCGGTGTTGTCGTCGGACATCGACGATTTGCAGCGCATCGCCCACGAGCCGCTGGAGATGGCGATCATTCACAGCTTGCAAGTGGTCGGCTGGAGCACGTTGTGGATGGCCTGCGGCTTGATCATCATCGCCGCCGTCGATGTGCCGGTGCAGTTGTGGGAAGGTCACAAGAAGCTGCTGATGACCAAGCAGGAAGTGCGCGACGAGCATAAGGATCAGGAAGGCAAACCCGAGGTCAAGCAGCGCATCCGTCAGTTGCAGCGCGAGATGTCGCAGCGGCGGATGATGGCGGCGATCCCCGAGGCCGACGTGGTGATTACCAACCCCACGCACTACGCCGTGGCCCTCAAGTACGACCCGGAGAAGGGCGGGGCGCCGATGCTGCTGGCCAAGGGCAGCGACTTCCTGGCGTTGAAAATCCGTGAAATCGCCGTCGCCAATGAAGTGTTGCTGCTCGAATCGCCGGCGCTGGCGCGGTCAATCTATTACTCCACCGAACTCGATCAGGAAATCCCCGGCGGCCTGTACTTGGCGGTCGCGCAAGTGTTGGCCTACGTCTATCAGATCCGCCAACACCGCGCCGGCAAGGGTAAACGCCCGGATCCGCTCAAGGATGATTTGCCGATCCCGCCGGATCTGCGCCGCGATTCCTGATTACCCCGCAAACCGCCGCTCCCGCAAGGGGTATGCGCGTCTGTTCCGTCTATCTGAAAAGCCCCACGACCTGTTAGTTCTGACAGTAGACGTCCGTCATCCCAAGCGTTGTCCATCGCAAGACAAAGAGGGACTGATCATGGCAGCGCGTGAACACAGAAAACTTCAGGGTATGGAGTTGGAGTTTGTTTCGGAAAGGCTTGAAGAAGTTCCAGCTGGACGGTCCATCAGTTATACCGTCACGTTCGACATGACCCTGGACTTCACCCACTTTGTGCAGATGGCCAATCTTTATATTCCGGGCTATCTGAGCAGCCCGGTGAATGCCATCCAGCCCGAACTGGATGGGATGGCCTATCACTATGCCTACAACTATCTATTCGATGCGGCCGGCAATATTGGCGGCAACGCCGCACTGTTCGACGTATTCATTCACCCTCGTTACTACATGGATGAGTGGTCAAGCGGGGGAGGAGTGGAGCAGCGATACAGCAAACCCCAATTTGAAGTCATCAACGGCAAGTTGCGAATCAAGACGAGCATGGACTTTCGACTGGCAGGCGAAACGCGGCAGATTGAAATAGGCGATTTGCCGGTGATTCGTTTTCAGTGGGCTTGAATCTTCTGAAAGGTGATGAGGCCCGGCCATCTGAAGTCGCCCCCGTAACTATGGTGGTGTTGATGTATTGCCATGAGGATCTGGTCGAAGTTGAAGGGCGGCAAATGTTCAAGGGCATGCGTTACATGAAGGGCTCGCAACTGCGCTTCGGCGACATCCTTCCCGGGCAGATTCTGACCGCGTAGGGACACTCCACCCGTTCCCACAGGAGGGGTGGTGATTGTTCCTCGACCGTTAGTCGGAAACAGGGCCAAACCTGTCAACTTTGACAGTAGGCAGCGTTGGCTCCTCGGCGTTTCATCGTCACAAGGTCACGACAAGCGTGCCTTATGGATGATTCAAGGAGAGCAATCATGGCGACAGGTACAGTCTTATGGTTCGACGAATCAAAGGGGGTTGGTTTTATTGCGCCGGATGACGGGTCGGCACAAATTTTTGCGCATTATTCGGCGATTCAGACGAACGGATCTAAGACCCTTCTAGAGGGCCAGAAGGTCAGCTATGAACCGACTCAAGGTCCAAAAGGGTTCCAGGGGCTCCAGGCAAGCGATATCCAGGTAATTCAGTCCTGAAGGTTGGTGTCCTTGGCAATCATCGGAATCCCCCCGCCGATACCCGTGAGCTGAAAATCAAAAGATAGCGGCCTTCGGCAGCTCCTACAGATCGGGTTCACACCACAACATCGCGATCCCTGTAGGAGCTGCCGAAGGCCGCGATCGTTTGATCCTGCGCGCTTGCATACACCTCTATTTCCTGCCCCTGCAAAAGTTGGAAGGCTTCTTGCAGTAGCCGTCCTGCGCCTGCTTCGGGCGTCAAAAGTTTGCTTTAAAGGAACGGGGAAAACCGGTGGATCGCTCTCAGTTACTCAACAGTGCTCGCACAAACGTCGCCGACTTGAGTCGGGGGAATCTGGGTGTGCCGCTGTTGCTGCTGGTCATGTTGGCGATGATGATGTTGCCGATCCCGCCGTTCCTGCTGGACGTGTTTTTCACGTTCAACATTGCCTTGTCGATCGTCGTCCTGCTGGTCTGCGTCTACGCCTTGCGGCCGCTGGATTTCGCCGTGTTCCCGACCATTTTGCTGGTGGCGACATTGATGCGCCTGGCGCTCAACGTCGCATCGACGCGGGTGGTCATGCTCCACGGCCAGGACGGCCACGCCGCCGCCGGCAAGGTGATCCAGGCCTTCGGTGAAGTAGTGATCGGCGGTAACTACGTGGTTGGTATCGTCGTGTTCGCGATTTTGATGATCATCAACTTCGTCGTCGTGACCAAAGGTGCCGGGCGTATTTCCGAGGTGAGCGCGCGCTTCACCCTCGACGCCATGCCCGGCAAACAGATGGCCATCGACGCCGACCTCAACGCCGGCCTGATCGATCAAAACCAGGCCAAATTGCGCCGCATGGAAGTCGCCCAGGAAGCCGAGTTCTACGGTTCCATGGACGGTGCGAGCAAATTCGTTCGCGGTGACGCCATCGCCGGCCTGCTGATTCTGTTTATCAACCTGATCGGCGGCATGGCGGTCGGTATCTTCCAGCACGGCATGACCTTCGGCGACGCCGGCCGGGTTTACGCGCTGTTGACCATCGGTGACGGTTTGGTGGCGCAATTGCCATCACTGCTGTTGTCCACCGCCGCGGCGATCATGGTGACCCGAGCGTCCGGCTCGGAAGACATGGGCAAACAGATCAATCGGCAGATGTTCGCCTCGCCGAAAGCCTTGGCGGTTGCAGCCGGTTTGATGGCGGTCATGGGCCTGGTGCCGGGCATGCCGCACTTCTCCTTCCTGAGCATGGCCGCGTTGGCGGCTGGCGGTGCTTACCTGTTCTGGAAGAAGCAAAGCGTGGTCAAGGTTCAGGCCTTGCAAGAGGTCAAGCGTCAGCAGGAATTGCTGCCGTCGCCGGCCCGCGCCCAGGAAACCAAGGAACTCGGCTGGGACGACGTGACTCCTATCGACATGATCGGCCTGGAAGTGGGCTACCGGTTGATCCCGTTGGTCGATCGCAATCAGGGTGGTCAGTTGCTGGCGCGGATCAAAGGCGTGCGCAAAAAGCTCTCGCAGGATCTGGGCTTCCTGATGCCGACTGTGCATATCCGTGACAACCTCGACCTTGCGCCGAGTGCTTATCGCCTGACCCTGATGGGTGTGATCCTCGCCGAAGCGGAGATTTACCCGGATCGCGAACTGGCGATCAACCCGGGGCAGGTCTACGGCTCGCTCAACGGCATTACCGCCAAAGATCCGGCTTTTGGTCTTGAAGCGGTCTGGATCGAAATCAGCCAGCGTGCGCAGGCCCAGTCACTCGGTTACACCGTGGTCGATGCCAGTACGGTAGTGGCAACCCACTTGAACCAGATTTTGTACAAGCACTCCAGTGAGCTGATCGGCCACGAAGAAGTGCAGCAACTCATGCAATTGCTGGCCAAAAGCTCGCCAAAACTGGCGGAAGAGCTGGTGCCGGGTGTGGTGTCGCTGTCGCAGCTGCTCAAGGTTTTGCAAGCGCTGCTGGCCGAACAAGTGCCGGTTCGCGACATTCGCAGCATTGCCGAGGCCATCGCCAACAATGCCGCCAAGAGTCAAGATACTGCCGCGCTGGTCGCTGCAGTGCGCGTTGGCGTAAGCCGCGCAATCGTCCAAAGCATTGTAGGGACTGAGTCTGAGCTGCCAGTTATCACCCTGGAGCCAAGGTTGGAACAGATATTGCTCAATAGTCTGCAGAAGGCAGGACAAGGCTCGGAAGAGGGCGTTCTGCTGGAGCCAAGCATGGCGGAAAAGCTGCAGCGCTCGTTGATCGAAGCGGCGCAGCGTCAAGAGATGCAAGGTCAACCGGTGATTCTGCTGGTGGCCGGTCCGGTTCGCGCGATGCTCTCGCGATTCGGCAGGCTGGCAGTTCCGGGTTTGCACGTGTTGGCGTATCAGGAAATTCCTGACAACAAGCAAGTGACCATCGTTGCGACAGTAGGGCCCAACGGCTGAGGTAGCAGTTTATGCAAGTTAAGCGTTTTTTCGCCGCCGATATGCGTCAGGCCATGAAGCTGGTTCGTGATGAGCTGGGCGCTGATGCCGCAATCATCGGCAACCGCCGGATCGCCGGCGGTGTCGAGCTGACGGCTGCGCTGGATTACAAATTGTCGGCGCTGGCCCCGCGCGTTCCGAACATGGAACTCGAGGACGAGCTGCGCAAGACGCAGTCGCGCATCGCTACCGCCCAGGCCGAATTGACCCTGCGCAGCGAAGGCGAGACCGAAGGTGACAAAACCACCAATCGCCAGTTGTTCGCCGGCCTGCCACTGACCGCCGCCGAGCCGCTGATCGAACCGACTTACAGCGAACCACGTCGTGCTGCGCCGGCCCCTGCGCCAGCCGCCGGCGGGGTCGACCCGCGCGCTTTCGACTCGATGCGTTTCGAGCTCAACAGCCTGCGCGAACTGATGGAAGTGCAACTTGGCTCGCTGGCCTGGAATCAGCTGCAAGGCAGCCGTCCGGCCCAGGCCAACCTGTGGCGTCGTCTGCAACGCATCGGCTTGTCCGGCCCGTTGTCGCGCGACCTGCTGGCGCTGATCACCGAAATTCAAGAGCCTCGTCAGGCCTGGCGCATGTTGCTGGCGCACCTGGCGCGGATGATTGCGACCCCGGAAGTCGAGCCACTGGAAGAGGGCGGCGTGATTGCCATGGTCGGCCCTGCCGGTATGGGCAAGACCACCACGCTGGCCAAACTCGCCGCGCGTTATGTGCTCAAGTACGGCGCGCAAAGCATCGCGCTGGTGAGCATGGACAGCTACCGCATCGGGGCGCAGGAACAATTGAAAACGCTGGGCCGAATCCTCAATGTCTCGGTGACCCACGTCGATCCGGGTCAGTCGCTGGTGCAGGCATTGGATCCGTTGCTGCGCAAGCGGGTGATTTTGATTGATACTGCCGGCCTTCAGGCCAGCGACCCGGCCCTGCGCATGCAGCTCGAAAGCCTGGCCGGTCGCGGCATCAAGTCAAAGAATTATCTGGTTCTGGCTACCACCAGCCAGAAACAGGTGCTGACCGCCGCTTATCACAGTTACAAGCGTTGTGGGCTGGCCGGCTGCATCCTGACTAAACTGGATGAAACGGCAAGTCTGGGCGAGGTGTTGAGCCTGGCCATCAGTCATGAATTACCGGTGGCTTACCTCACCGATGGCCCGCGTATTCCAGATGATCTGCATCTGCCGCGACGTCACCAGTTGGTCAGTCGCGCGGTCAGCGTGCAAATGCAGGAAGAACCCAGCGAAGAAGCCATGGCTGACATGTTCGCTGATATTTACCACAGTCCGACCAAGCAGGTGGGCTGAGGTGCTAATGAACAGTTTTTGTACCTACATCGATGGTCTGCCATGCATTGTTCAGATTGTGAACGCGCAGCCAGTAATGTGGCCTCCGTCTATGCAAGACAAGGTAAAGAAATAACATGGGCAGCATGCATCCCGTACAGGTGATCGCGGTGACCGGCGGCAAAGGTGGCGTCGGCAAGACTAACGTGTCAGTGAACTTGTCCCTGGCTCTGGCAGAGCTTGGCCGACGGGTCATGCTGCTGGACGCCGATCTGGGTCTGGCGAACGTTGACGTTCTGCTGGGACTGACGCCCAAACGTACTCTGGCCGACGTAATTGAAGGCCGCTGCGAGCTGCGCGACGTTCTGTTGCAAGGCCCCGGCGGCATTCGCATCGTCCCGGCCGCGTCCGGCACGCAAAGCATGGTTCATCTGACCCCTGCGCAGCACGCCGGCCTGATCCAGGCATTCAGCGATATCGGCGATAACCTCGACGTATTGGTGATCGACACGGCTGCGGGTATTGGTGACTCGGTAGTCAGTTTTGTTCGCGCCGCCCAGGAAGTGTTGCTGGTGGTGTGTGACGAGCCGACTTCGATTACCGACGCCTACGCGCTGATCAAGTTGCTCAACCGCGATTACGGCATGAACCGCTTCCGTGTCCTGGCCAACATGGCCCAGAGCCCGCAGGAAGGTCGCAACCTGTTCGCCAAGTTGACCAAGGTCACGGACCGCTTCCTCGACGTCGCCCTACAATACGTAGGCGCTGTGCCTTACGACGAAAGCGTGCGCAAGGCTGTGCAGAAACAACGTGCTGTCTACGAAGCCTTCCCGCGCTCCAAGTGCGCACTGGCGTTCAAGGCGATTGCACAGAAGGTCGACACTTGGCCGTTGCCCGCCAACCCGCGCGGACACCTGGAGTTTTTCGTCGAACGTCTCGTGCAACAAACCGCAGGACCCGTCCTATGACAGCCAGTGGCTACAACCTCTACCAGAAGTCGGCACGTGACGCGCAATACGAGCTGATCGAGCGTTACGCGCCACTGGTCAAACGCATTGCTTACCACTTGCTGGCGCGTTTGCCGGCCAGTGTCCAGGTGGAAGACCTGATCCAGGCCGGGATGATCGGCCTGCTTGAAGTGTCGACCAAATACGACGCCAGCAAAGGCGCGAGTTTCGAAACGTACGCGGGCATTCGAATCCGTGGCGCGATGCTCGATGAAGTACGCAAAGGGGACTGGGCGCCACGTTCGGTCCACCGCAATACCCGCATGGTCAGCGACGCAATTCGCTCGATTGAAGCTAAAACCGGTCGTGACGCTAAAGATCACGAGGTTGCGGCCGAACTCCAATTGAGTCTCGACGATTATTACGGGATTTTGAACGATACCTTGGGCAGCCGCCTGTTCAGTTTCGACGACCTGTTGCAGGACGGCGAACACGAAGGGCTGCACGAGGATGGCGCCAGTGCTCATCTGGAGCCGTCGCGCGATCTGGAGGATGAACGCTTCCAGGCCGCTTTGGCGGACGCGATTGCCAATTTGCCGGAGCGTGAGCGGCTGGTGTTGGCGCTGTACTACGACGAAGAGCTGAACCTCAAGGAAATCGGTGAAGTCCTTGGCGTCAGTGAATCGCGGGTCAGCCAGTTACACAGCCAGTGCGCGGCCCGTTTGCGGGGGCGTTTGGGGGAGTGGCGAGCGCGCTGAAGGCAGTGTGGGGACACTGCGAACGAGGCTGGTGCGGTGATGAACCGCAGCGGTCTCGATCTGTTGTGCTCCAGACAGTCATCGAATGCTTTGCCTGATTGAATGAAATGGCGTGTCCAGGTGCTGGGCGCGTTTAAGACTGCTTGGAGGTCGAATTGGACAAGAACATGAAAATCCTCATCGTTGATGACTTCTCAACGATGCGGCGGATCATTAAAAACCTGTTGCGTGACCTCGGGTTCACCAACACGGTCGAGGCTGACGATGGCACCACTGCCATCCCGGTTCTCAACAGCGGCAGCATCGACTTTCTGGTGACGGACTGGAACATGCCGGGCATGACCGGCATCGATCTGCTGCGCCACGTGCGCGCCGATGAAAAACTCAAGCACTTGCCAGTGCTGATGGTGACCGCTGAAGCCAAGCGCGAGCAGATCATCGAGGCGGCCCAGGCCGGTGTAAACGGCTATGTGGTCAAACCCTTCACGGCCCAGGCGTTGAAAGACAAGATCGAAAAGATTTTCGAACGCATCGGTTGAGCAACTGCGCCACGGGGGAGCTATGGAGCATAAAGAATCTTCACAGGGCGATTTTGAGTCGACCCTGAAAAAACACGCCGTCGAACTGGTCGAAAGCCTTGAAAAGGGCAGGTTTGGCGACGCTGTGCAACTGATCCATGAGCTCAACCAGACCCGTGACCGCGGCCTGTATCAGGAAGTGGGCAAGCTCACTCGCGAGCTGCATAGCGCGATCGTCAATTTTCAGATTGACCCGAATATGCCGCAAGCCGAGGAAGTCTCGCAGATCACCGACGCCACCGAGCGTCTGGGGTATGTGGTCAAGCTCACCGAGGCCGCTGCCAACCGCACCATGGACCTGGTGGAAAACGCCACGCCGCTGGTCAATGGCCTGAGCTCTGAAGCCCAGGCATTGAGCGCCGACTGGGGCCGGTTCATGCGTCGCGAAGTCGGGGCTGAAGAGTTCCGTGAGCTGGCGCGTCGTGTCGACGGTTTCCTGACACGCAGCAGCGAAGACAACCGCGTGGTGTCGAGCAACCTCAACGACATCCTGCTGGCTCAGGATTACCAGGACCTCACCGGTCAGGTGATCAAGCGCGTGACCCAGTTGGTCACCGAAGTCGAAAGCAATCTGCTCAAGCTCGTACTCATGGCCAGCCAGGTAGACCGCTTTGCGGGTATCGAACATGACCGTGACGCGATGCTGGCTGAAAAAGATCCGCAAAAACATCTCTCTCAGGGTGAAGGTCCGCAGATTCATGCCGATAAGAGAGAAGACGTTGTGTCCGGTCAGGACGATGTGGACGATTTGTTATCCAGCCTGGGATTTTAGAGTTTTAGAATTTTAGGTTTTTTAGGTTTTTAGACCTGTAGGAGCACCCCCTTAATGAGCTTCGGCGCCGATGAAGAGATCCTTCAGGATTTCCTGGTTGAGGCCGGCGAGATTCTAGAGCTACTGTCCGAGCAACTGGTCGAGCTGGAAAGCCGACCGGATGATGCGGACTTGCTCAATGCAATTTTTCGCGGTTTTCACACTGTAAAAGGGGGCGCCGGCTTCCTCCAGCTCAATGAACTGGTGGAGTGCTGTCACATCGCCGAGAACGTGTTCGACATCCTGCGCAAGGGTGAGCGCCGCGTCGACTCGGAACTGATGGACGTGGTTCTCGAAGCGCTGGATGCAGTGAACGGCATGTTCACCGAAGTCCGCGAACGCAGCCCGATCACCGCTGCCACTCCAGAATTGCTCGCGGCACTGGCCCGTCTGGCCGAGCCGCAATCCGCCGACGAAGCCGCCCCGGTGGCCGACGTGGTGGAAGAGCCGACCGCTGAAAGCGCCTCCGGCGACGACAGCGGCGACATTACCGACAATGAATTTGAACAACTGCTGGATTCGCTGAACGCCGTCAAGGCTCAGGCTGAAGCCCCGGCACCCGTCGCTGCGCCAGCGCCGAGCAGCAGCACCGCCGCCGCCAGCGACGAAATCACCGATGACGAGTTCGAGTCGTTGCTCGATCAGCTGCACGGCAAAGGTCAGTTCGCGGTGGATGCCGTTGCTGCGCCTGCGTCCGCGCCAAGTCCCGCAGCACCGGCCGCGCCAAAAGCGGCGGGCGACAGCTCGGACATCACCGACGACGAATTCGAAGCCTTGCTCGATCAACTGCACGGCAAGGGCAACTTTGCCGTTGACGCACTGGAGTCGGCAATTGCCGCGACACCAGTCCCGGCAGCACCTACCGCGAAAGCGGCCGGCGGTGATCTGATTTCCGATCACGAGTTCGAATCGCTGCTCGACGAATTGCACGGCAAAGGCAAGTTCACCGAAGTCGGCACTGGCGCAGTGGTTTCTGCTCCTGTGGCCAAGGCTCCGGCGCCTGCTGCAGCACCCAAGCCTGTGGCGAAAGCGCCTGAGCCGAAAGCTGAACCGGCCAAGCCTGCGGCAGCTCCAGCGCCTGCCCGCGCTGCGTCGCCGCCACCGGCGGAAAAACCGGCCAGTGAAGCCGAGACCACCGTGCGGGTTGATACCGCGCGTCTCGACGAAATCATGAACATGGTCGGCGAACTGGTATTGGTGCGTAACCGCTTGGTCCGTCTGGGCCTTAATAGCGGCGACGAAGCCATGTCCAAGGCTGTGTCGAACCTCGACGTGGTCACCGCTGACCTGCAAACCGCGGTCATGAAGACCCGGATGCAACCGATCAAGAAAGTCTTCGGGCGCTTCCCGCGCCTGGTTCGTGACTTGGCTCGCCAGCTCAAGAAAGAGATCAACCTGGAGCTGGTCGGCGAAGAAACCGACCTCGACAAGAACCTCGTCGAGGCCCTGGCCGACCCGCTGGTCCACTTGGTGCGCAACGCGGTCGACCACGGCATCGAGTCGCCGGAAGAGCGCGAAGCCTCGGGCAAATCCCGTGGCGGCAAGGTGATTCTCGCGGCTGAACAGGAAGGCGATCACATCCTGCTGTCGATCTCCGATGACGGCAAAGGCATGGACCCGAACGTCCTGCGTTTGATCGCGGTAAAACGCGGCGTGATGGACAAGGACGCGGCCGATCGTTTGAGCGATACCGAGTGCTACAACCTGATTTTCGCCCCGGGTTTCTCGACCAAAACCGAGATCTCCGACGTGTCGGGTCGTGGCGTGGGCATGGACGTGGTGAAAACCAAGATTTCCCAGCTCAACGGTTCGATCAACATTTATTCGACCAAGGGCCAGGGCTCGAAGATCGTCATCAAGGTGCCGCTGACCCTGGCGATCATGCCGACGCTGATGGTCATGCTCGGCAACCAGGCGTTTGCGTTCCCGCTGGTCAACGTCAACGAAATCTTCCACCTCGACCTGTCGCGCACCAATGTCGTCGACGGTCAGGAAGTGGTGATCGTGCGGGACAAGGCGCTGCCCTTGTTCTATCTCAAACGCTGGCTGGTCAGCTCCGCCGCTCATGAAGAGCAGCGCGAGGGCCATGTGGTGATCCTTTCGGTAGGCACGCAGCGGATCGGCTTTGTCGTCGATCAACTGGTGGGCCAGGAAGAAGTGGTGATCAAGCCATTGGGCAAAATGCTCCAGGGGACCCCCGGCATGTCCGGCGCCACCATCACCGGTGACGGGCGCATTGCGCTGATTCTCGATGTACCGAGCATGCTCAAGCGTTACGCCGCACGGCGTATTTGATTCTGGTGGAGCGGGGCGACTGTGCCTCGCTCCGTCTAACGGAGTGTTTATGGTAGTCAAAGTCCTGGTGGTCGACGATTCGGGTTTTTTCCGTCGCCGCGTTTCGGAAATTCTTTCAGCAGATCCGAACATCCAGGTTGTCGGTACGGCGACCAACGGAAAAGAGGCGATTGATCAGGCCCTGGCCCTCAAGCCGGACGTGATCACCATGGACTACGAGATGCCGATGATGGATGGCATCACGGCGGTGCGGCACATCATGCAGCGCTGCCCGACACCGGTCTTGATGTTCTCCTCACTGACGCACGAAGGCGCCCGGGTCACTCTGGACGCGCTGGACGCCGGTGCGGTGGACTTCCTGCCGAAGAATTTCGAAGACATCTCGCGCAACCCCGAGAAGGTCAAGCAACTGCTGTGCGAGAAGATCCTGAGCATCTCGCGCAGTAACCGTCGCGCCAACACCTACAGCGCCCCGGCGCCAGTGGCGGCCCACGCCCCAACACCAGCTCCGGCATCGGCACCCAGCCATTCAAGCCATGTCAGCACCAGCAGCTATGGCAGTAGCGCGCCCGCGCGTCCGGCCCCGGCACCATTGCCGACCCGTGCGCCAGCGTCGGCGAGCACGCATTCAAGTGCTTCGTCCGCCAGTGCCAAACGCAAAGCGTACAAACTCGTCGCCATCGGCACGTCCACCGGCGGCCCGGTGGCGCTGCAGCGGGTTTTGACCCAGTTGCCGGCGAACTTCCCGGCACCGATCGTGTTAATCCAGCACATGCCGGCGGCGTTCACCAAGGCGTTCGCCGAGCGTCTGGACAAGCTCTGCCGCATCAGCGTCAAGGAAGCCGAGGATGGCGACATCCTGCGTCCGGGCCTGGCCTTGCTGGCGCCGGGCGGCAAGCAAATGATGGTCGATGGTCGGGGCGCGGTGAAAATCCTCCCGGGCGATGAGCGTCTGAACTACAAGCCGTGCGTGGACATCACGTTCGGCTCGGCAGCCAAGTCCTACGGTGACAAAGTTCTGGCAGTGGTGCTCACCGGCATGGGCGCCGACGGTCGCGAAGGTGCGCGTCTGCTCAAGCAGGGCGGCAGCTCGATCTGGGCTCAGGATGAAGCCAGCTGCGTGATCTACGGCATGCCGATGGCCATCGTCAAAGCCGACCTCGCCGACGCGATCTACAGCCTCGACGACATTGGCAGACACCTGGTCGAGGCGTGTATCTGATGGATGTACTGAGCCTTATCGGGATCATCATGGCGTTTGTCGCGATCATCGGCGGCAACTACCTTGAAGGCGGTCACCTCGGCGCATTGGCTAACGGCCCGGCGGCGTTGATCGTGATTGGCGGCACCGTCGGCGCGGCGCTGCTGCAATCGCCGATGAGCGCGTTCAAGCGCTCGATGCAGATCCTCGCGTGGATCCTGTTTCCGCCGCGCGTGGACTTGGCCGGCGGCATCGATCGCGTGGTCAACTGGAGCCTCACGGCACGCAAGGAAGGCCTGCTTGGCCTGGAAGGCGTGGCTGACGCCGAACCGGACAATTACTCGCGCAAAGGCCTGCAATTGCTAGTCGATGGCGCCGAGCCGGAAGCGATTCGGAGCATCCTCGAAGTCGATTTCTACACCCAGGAAAGCCGCGACATCGAAGCCGCCAAAGTCTTCGAAAGCATGGGCGGTTATGCGCCGACCATCGGCATCATCGGTGCGGTAATGGGCCTGATTCACGTCATGGGCAACCTCGCCGATCCGTCGCAACTGGGCAGCGGGATTGCCGTGGCGTTCGTCGCGACCATCTACGGCGTGGCCAGCGCCAACCTGGTGTTGCTGCCGGTCGCGGCCAAACTCAAGTCCATCGCGTTGCGCCAGTCGCGTTATCGCGAAATGTTGCTGGAAGGAATTCTGTCGATCGCCGAAGGTGAAAACCCTCGCTCTATTGAGTTGAAGCTTCAGGGCTTCATGGATTGATGGGAGACATGGACCATGGCACGTCGCCGGCAACCTGAAGAACACGTTAATCACGAACGCTGGTTGGTGTCCTACGCGGACTTCATCACTCTGCTGTTCGCGTTCTTCGTGGTCATGTACTCGATTTCTTCGATCAACGAAGGCAAGTACAAGGTCATCTCCGAAGCGTTGGTCGGCGTGTTCACCGATTCCGACCGTGCGCTGAAGCCGATCCCGATTGGTGATGAGCGACCGCACACGGTGACTCCGGCCAAACCGCTGGTGCAGGACGCCGAGCAGATCGACGCGGGCATCGCCGGCGGCAGTGATCCGCTGAAAAGCATCGCCGATGACATCAGCGCCGCGTTCGGCGACTTGATCCGCTCCAACCAGATGACCGTGCGTGGCAACGAGTTGTGGGTCGAGATCGAACTCAATTCCAGCCTGTTGTTCGGCAGCGGCGACGCGATGCCGAGCGACATGGCGTTCAACATCATCGACAAGGTTGCGGGCATTTTGAAACCGTTCGACAACCCGATCCACGTCGAAGGTTTTACTGACGATCAGCCGATCCGCACCGCGCAGTACCCGACCAACTGGGAACTGTCTTCGGCGCGTTCGGCGAGCATCGTGCGCATGCTGGCGATGCAGGGCGTCAATCCCGGTCGCCTGGCTTCGGTGGGTTACGGTGAATTCCAGCCAGTCGCCAATAACGCCACGGCTGAAGGGCGCGCGCGCAATCGTCGGGTGGTGTTGGTGGTTTCGCGCAATCTCGATGTGCGCCGCAGCCTGACCGGCACCGGCACCGCTCATGCACAACCGGACGCGGCGTTGAAGCGTGCTGGCACACAAACTGCACCGACCCCGGTCAAGTCGCCGGGACGAGAGAGCGCCGTCAATTCTCCGTCACCCGCATTAACACGTTGAGCTATTTCTCGGTCGACGCTTTCGCCCGAGAGGAACCATTCGAATGAGAGTCTGGGCAGTTGCCAATCAAAAGGGTGGTGTTGGTAAAACCACTTCCTCTATCGCTTTAGCCGGTTTGCTGGCCGAGGCGGGCAAGCGCGTGGTCATTGTCGACCTCGACCCGCACGGCTCGATGACCAGCTATTTTGGTTACGACCCCGACAGCCTCGAGCACAGCTGCTACGACCTGTTCCTGAATCGCGGCAGCGTGCCGCAAGGGTTGCCCGGTCAGTTGCTGTTGCCGACCAGTCACGAAAGTATTTCGCTGTTGCCGTCGAGCACCGCGCTGGCGACGCTGGAACGTCAGTCGCCGGGGCAAAGCGGTCTGGGCCTGGTGATCGCCAAGAGTCTGGCGCAATTGTGGCAAGACTTCGATTACGCGGTGATCGACAGCCCGCCGTTGCTCGGCTTGTTGATGGTCAACGCCTTGGCCGCGAGCCAGCAATTGGTGATCCCTGTGCAGACCGAGCACCTGGCCGTCAAAGGCCTGGAGCGCATGGTCAACACGCTGGCGATGATCAACCGTTCACGCAAACAGGCGTTGCCGTTCAGCATCGTCCCGACCCTGTTCGACCGCCGGACCCAGGCGTCCCTCAGCACCTTGCGTGTGCTGCGCGACAAATACCCGGAAGAAATCTGGCAGGGCTACATCCCGGTCGATACGCGCTTGCGCGATGCGAGCCGGGCCGGGGTCACGCCTTCGCAATTCGACGGTAAAAGCCGTGGAGTGCTGGCGTACCGCGCGTTGCTCAAACATTTGCTGGCCGCCCAACTTGTTCCGGCGGTGGCCTGATGAACCGTCCGGTCAAAACCACTTCGCGACCGCAACTGGCGCTGCAAACGTACCTCGACAATTTGTTGATGGAGGCGACTGAAGAGTTGCCGGCGCCCGTTGAAATGGTGGCTGAGGTCGTTGAGGTCATTGAGGTCGTTGATTCGGTCGAAGAGCAAGCAGCGCTGGACGAGTTTCAGGCTGCGATGCTGGAAGAGCAGGCGCGTGATGCGTTGCCAGCGGCTGTCGAAGCTGCGCCAGTGCATGCGCCCGTGATCGAGAAAGCGCCGCTGACGGTGATTGAAGCGCCGGCGCCGGTACTGGCCTCGGTCTCGACCATTGCGCCGCTGTTGCAAGCGCTGGTGCCGCCGGTGGTCGAAGTCCATATGCCGCCGAGCATCACGCCGCCGCCGGTGGAAACCGATGGCCGTCCGGCGTGGGCCGCCGAGCCGTTCGAATGCCTGTTGTTCGATGTCGCCGGGCTGACCCTGGCCGTGCCGCTGGTGTGCCTGGGCTCGATTTATTCGCTGGCCGGTCACGAGCTGACGCCGTTGTTCGGTCAGCCGGAATGGTTCCTCGGGATCCTGCCGAGCCAGGCCGGCAACCTGAAAGTCCTGGATACCGCGCGCTGGGTCATGCCCGACCGCTACCGCGACGATTTCCGCCAGGGTCTGCAATACGTCATTTCGGTGCAGGGCTATGAGTGGGGGCTGGCGGTGCATCAAGTCAGCCGTTCGTTGCGCCTGGACCCCAACGAAATCAAATGGAGAAGTCATCGAGGTCAGCGGCCATGGCTCGCGGGCACGGTGATTGAGCACATGTGTGCGCTGCTGGACGTTGCCGCGCTGGCCGAGTTGATCGCCAGCGGTGGGGCAAAGCACATTGGCGGCAGCAAGCCGCTACACAAATCGACATAACAGCCGACATAACAAGTAGGCGACGGCATTGTTGAATGCCGCCACACAGAACACACACCGCCAGAAGCGGTTTTCGAGGGGTCAGGTATGAGTAATCACGCGACGAATGCAAAGGGTTCTGAAGATCCGATCCTGCAATGGGTAACCTTCAAACTGGACAACGAAACCTACGGCATCAACGTGATGCGCGTTCAGGAAGTCCTGCGTTACACCGAAATCGCCCCGGTCCCGGGTGCCCCGAGCTACGTGCTGGGCATCATCAACCTGCGCGGTAACGTGGTCACCGTGATCGACACCCGTCAGCGCTTCGGCCTGATGAATGCCGAGATCAGCGACAACACCCGGATCGTCATCATCGAAGCCGACAAGCAAGTCGTCGGGATCATGGTCGACAGCGTTGCCGAAGTGGTTTACCTGCGTCAGTCGGAAATCGAAACCGCGCCAAACGTCGGTAACGAAGAATCCGCCAAGTTCATTCAGGGCGTGTGCAACAAGAACAACGAACTGCTGATCCTGGTCGAGCTCGACAAGATGATGAGCGAAGAAGAATGGTCGGATCTGGAGAACATCTGATTGATTCTTGAGGTTGCTGTCATTGTCCTGTTCCTGTTTTGGGCTGGCACGCTGGCGATGTTCCTGGCCTACATCCGCGGCCAGCGGCTGATCGCCGCGCAACAGGCCGAGGGCGATGCGCTGCGCGATCAGCGCATCAAGGACCTGGCCAAACGCGTCGACAACTATCAGAACGGCATCGTGCGCATGGGTGAAGACCTGCACGAACTGCGCGCCGTCGTCAGCCCGTTGCCAGACAAACTGGCGACCCTGGAACAGCGCGACCCCTCAAGCCTGTCGTTCGCCCAAGCGGCACGCCTGGTCGGTATGGGCGCCAGCGTCGATGAACTGACCCAGTCCTGCGGCCTGACCCAGGCCGAGGCGGAATTGATGAGAAAGATGCACAAGAACTGATCCTTGCGGCTCAGCTCGGAACGCTTCGCGAGCAGGCTCGCTCCCACAGTAGATTGGCGATGTGCACAGATTTTGTGTCCATCACCCGCCTGCTGTGGGAGCGGGCCTTTTTGTTATGGGGGGTGAAGTCTTTTACTGGAGGCGATGAGTTTCCTGTGGCGTGAGTTCGCAGCAACGCAAGTCCGCCGATCAGTAGTCGTCGCCCCGATCGGTAATGTCCTTCTCCACCATCGGAGCATTCGGATCCTGGCCCGCCGGGAACTTGCCCTTCAGATTCCACGCAAACGCGATGATTTCGGCGATCGTGCGATACAGCTCTTCCGGGATGCTGTCGCCCAATTCCATCTTCGCCAGCAGCCTGACCAGTTCCGGGTTTTCGTAGATCGGCACTTCGCATTCGCGGGCGATTTTGAGGATGGCTTCGGCCAGTTCTTCGTCGCCCTTGGCGGTGAGGGTCGGGGCGTGGCTGCCGTCGTATTTGAGGGCGATGGCCTGGCGTGGGGCGTTTGGATTTCTCATGCGGTTTCGTCGACCCAGCGTTGTTCGAGGCGGGTTTGCGCGCCTTGGGGTGGTGTGCCGAGATGGCAATCGAGGTCGCCGACATTGAGGCCGGACGCCAGTAATTGCTCGCGCAAGGCTGCCAGATTGCTTTCGATCAGGCTCGCGGTGTACGGCCGTTCGGCCCACAACTGGCTGGACAGGCTGCCCTGAATCAGTTGCGCCTGAACCTGCAATGGGCCGAGCGGTTCCATGTCGAAGGCGAGTTCCACGCGCCACAGTTGTTGCTTGGGTTCGCGCTCGTCACGCCGTTCGTTTTGCGGCTGTTTTTCCGGCGCTTCTTCGCGCTGGAATTTGACTTGCAGCGGCACGATGTCCTGCAAGTTGCGCATCGGAATCTCAAGCTGCCATGTGCTCATCAACCGACCATCGTCGGTGACGCCGGTTTGTTCCAGGCTAGACAGTTGGTGGCTCTGCAGGCGTGAAACGGCAGCGGCGGCCAGGCGCAGCAGATGTTCCAGATCACCTTCGCCGTCCTGGCTCTGCAGCGATCGCTCGGGCAAAGGGAAATGCGTCGGCAATGGTTTGGCGCTGACCTGCCCGAGCATGCCCAAGGCGCTGCGGACGAAACTTGGCATCGCCTGAGCGAGGGTGTTCGCGGCAATCACCGCGCCGAGGTTGCTGTTGGGCGGCGTCAGTTGGGCGATGAGTTTCAGCAGGTCGGCTTTCATGTCCGGGGCGAGGGTGGGCGTCTGCCCGGCGAGCAATTTCGATTCAAGGAACAGACCGCTGTTGGCCAGCGCCAACGCCAGGCCTTTGGGCGTGCTCAATTGTTGAACGTCCGGCAGGCCGGCGAGCAATTTGTTCACGGCCGCTTGCAGGTCTGCGGAGGTTTCGTCGGTCGGGGGCAGGTTCTGCAAGGCGCTGAGCAAACTGTTCAGCGAACCTTGGCGGCTCTGCTGAGTGGTCAACTGCTGGGTCACCGCCAATTGATCCTGACGATTGCTCAACGGCACGAATTTCAGGGTGTGCGTGTCTTGCACCAATGCGCTCAGCAAGGTGCCGATGCGCAGCGGCTGCGGGCTGTCGATGGTCAGCGTGCTGCCGCTCAGCGCGGTATTCAGGAGACTGACCATCGAACGAAAAACCGTCGGTTGCCCCGGCGTCTGCGGCAGCACTTGCGACGTCAGTACTTTACCCTGCAGCAAGGTGCCGGCCGGCATTTGCGCGGTGTCGATGCGGGTGAGGGTGGCGACGTTGGAGGCCACAGTCTGTTGCACCGCAATCGCCAGGTTGCTGGCGGACGGTTGAGTGATCGCGAGGTTGGTGCCGGTCGGCAACGGTTGCGTACTGGTGGCCTGGACCGTGGTCTGGCGACCGCCATCGACGGTGACTTTAAGCAGCAATTGAAAGGTCTGATCCGCCTGTTTCAGCGACAACACTTCGGCATTGGCAGTCTTGCCCGCACTGATCAGGCCCTCGATCGGCGTCAATAACTTGAGCAAATCACCGCTGACCACCTGCGGGCGCGTGGCCGTCGGGGTGGTCGGGGGCACTGGGAGGATGTTCATTTCGCCTGTCATACGCGGTCACAACCTTCGGAAAATGCGCTCTTTAGAGTAAGGCATGGCATGTATAATGCCGCCCGTCTTCAGGGAGCGGTGAAAACATTCAATTGTTTTGATCCAGCTCTCTAAAACCGGCTGCCGATGCATCTATGCTGCATCTCTTTAGCGGCCGCGCCACTGCTGACTTGAACCCGACTTGAACCGCCGACTTGAAACGTAAAGGCCTTTGATCTCTTGACCAGTCCAGTCCTGCAAACCGTTGACCTCGCCTGTGAGCGAGACCTTCGGCTGCTTTTCGAAAATCTCGAATTGCGACTGTGCAGTGGCGAAATGCTGCAGATCAGCGGCCCCAACGGCAGCGGCAAGACCAGCCTGTTGCGTTTGCTCAGCGGCCTGATGCAACCGACCGCCGGCCAGGTGCTGCTCAATGGCCAGCCGCTGAACGCGCAACCCGGCGAACTGGCGCGCAATCTGTTGTGGATCGGGCATGCCGCCGGGATCAAGGATTTGCTCACGCCGGAAGAAAACCTCAGCTGGCTCTGCGCCCTGCATCAACCGGCGAGCCGCGAGGCGATCTGGCAAGCGCTGGCCGCGGTCGGTTTGCGCGGTTTCGAGGATGTGCCGTGCCACACCTTGTCGGCAGGCCAGCAGCGGCGCGTGGCGTTGGCGCGGCTTTACCTCGACAGCCCGCCGCTGTGGATTCTCGACGAACCGTTTACCGCGCTCGACAAGCAAGGCGTGGCGCAGCTCGAAGAACACCTGGCCGGGCACTGCGAACGCGGCGGCATGGTGATCCTGACCACGCATCACACGCTGAGCCGAATGCCGGCCGGCTACCGCGACATTGATCTGGGGAATTGGGCCGTATGAGTGTTTTCGGCCTGTTGGTCGCCCGAGAAGCGCGCTTGCTGTTCCGTCGTCCGGCGGAATTGGCCAATCCGTTGGTATTCTTCGCCATCGTCGTTTCACTGTTCCCGTTGGCGGTCGGACCCGAGTCTCAATTGTTGCAAACCTTGTCTCCGGGACTGGTCTGGGTAGCAGCGCTTTTATCGGTCCTGCTCTCGCTGGACGGGCTTTTCCGCAGTGATTTCGAGGACGGATCGCTGGAACAGTGGGTCCTTTCGCCGCACCCCCTGGCTCTTCTGGTTTTGGCCAAGGTACTGGCACACTGGGCCTTCTCCGGGCTGGCGCTGGTGTTGCTTGCGCCACTGCTGGCGTTGATGCTCGGTTTGCCTGCCGCCTGTCTGCCGGTGTTGCTGCTTTCTTTATTGCTGGGTACACCGGTGCTGAGCCTGCTCGGTGCGGTGGGCGCAGCGTTGACGGTAGGATTGAAACGCGGCGGCCTGTTACTGGCGCTGCTGATTCTGCCGCTGTACATCCCGGTGTTGATTCTCGGCAGTGGCGCCTTGCAGGCAGCCTTGCAGGGCATGCCGGCGACCGGTTATCTCCTGTGGCTTGGCAGCCTGACCGCCCTGGCGATAACACTTACACCCTTTGCAATAGCTGCTGGCCTGAAGATCAGCGTCGGCGAATAATAATGAGGTCTGGTTATTTTTTAACCATGTTGGTTAAAACCAGCAGACCCTTGGCTAGCTCGTGACAACGAGCAGCAACCGTGATGGAAACAGCAATGAACTGGACCTGGTTTCATAAGCTCGGCTCACCCAAATGGTTTTATGGCATCAGTGGCAGACTGCTGCCGTGGCTGAGCGTCGCGGCGTTGCTGCTGATCGCCGTCGGCGTAGTCTGGGGCCTGGCCTTCGCGCCGCCGGATTACCAGCAGGGCAACAGCTTTCGCATCATCTATATCCACGTTCCGGCGGCGATGCTCGCGCAGTCCATCTACGTGATGCTGGCGGTGTGCGGCATCGTCGGGCTGGTCTGGAAGATGAAACTGGCCGACGTCGCTCTGCAATGCGCGGCGCCGATCGGTGCCTGGATGACCGCCGTGGCGCTGGTCACTGGGGCGATCTGGGGCAAACCGACGTGGGGCTCGTGGTGGGTCTGGGACGCACGACTGACGTCGATGCTGATTCTGCTGTTTCTGTACTTCGGGCTGATTGCGCTGGGCAACGCCATCAGCAATCGCGACAGCGCGGCCAAGGGTTGTGCGGTGTTGGCGATTGTTGGCGTGATCAATATCCCGATCATCAAATATTCGGTGGAGTGGTGGAACACCCTGCACCAGGGCGCGACGTTCACCCTCACCGAAAAACCGGCGATGCCGGCCGAAATGTGGCTGCCGCTGCTGCTGACGGTGCTGGGTTTCTACTGTTTCTTCGGTGCGGTGCTGTTGCTGCGCATGCGCCTTGAAGTGCTCAAACGCGAAGCGCGGGCGAGCTGGGTCAAGGCCGAAGTGCAGAACAGTCTGGAGGTCGCACGATGAGTTTTGCTTCATTCGGCGACTTCATCGCCATGGGCCATCATGGCCTGTATGTCTGGTCCGCCTATGGCATCTGCCTGGCCGTGCTGGTCCTCAACGTGGCGGCGCCGATCCTGGCCCGCAAGCGGTATCTGCAACAAGAGGCGCGTCGTTTGCGCCGGGAGAACGGCAAGTGAATCCGCTGCGCAAAAAGCGTCTTATCATCATTCTCGCGATTCTCGTCGGGGTCGGCGCAGCCGTTGGCCTGGCCCTGAGCGCGCTGCAGCAGAACATCAATCTGTTTTACACGCCGACGCAGATCGCCAATGGCGAAGCCCCGCAAGACACGCGCATCCGTGCCGGTGGCATGGTCGAGGCAGGGTCGCTGCAACGTTCCGGTGATTCGCTGGACGTCAAATTCATCGTTACCGACTTCAACAAATCCGTGACCATCAGCTATCGCGGGATCCTCCCGGACCTGTTCCGCGAAGGGCAGGGCATCGTTGCCTTGGGCAAAATCAACGCCGATGGCGTAGTGGTCGCCGACGAAGTGCTGGCCAAGCACGACGAGAAATACATGCCGCCCGAAGTCACCAAGGCGTTGAAAGACAGCGGTCAATCCGCGCCCACCCCAGCAAAGGAGGGTTGATGTGATGACCTCTGCACTGTTCATTCCGGAATTGGGCCAACTGGCCATGATCCTCGCGCTGTGTTTTGCGCTGGTTCAGGCCATCGTGCCGCTGATGGGCGCCTGGCGCGGCGACCGCTTGTGGATGAGCCTCGCGCAGCCCGCAGCGTGGGGCCAGTTTGCCTTCCTGTTGTTTTCCTTCGGTTGCCTGACTTACGCGTTCATGACCGACGATTTCTCCGTCGATTATGTGGCCAGCAACTCCAACACCGCGTTGCCGTGGTACTACAAATTCAGCGCAGTGTGGGGCGCGCACGAAGGCTCGTTGCTGCTCTGGGCTTTGATCCTCGGCGGCTGGACCTTCGCAGTGTCGGTGTTCTCCCGCCAGTTGCCGCAAGTCATGCTCGCCCGCGTATTGGCGGTGATGGGCATGATCAGCACCGGTTTCCTGCTGTTCCTGATCCTCACGTCCAACCCGTTCGCGCGCATCCTGCCGCAGATCCCGACTGATGGTCGTGACCTCAATCCATTGCTGCAAGACATCGGCCTGATCGTGCATCCGCCAATGCTGTACATGGGTTACGTCGGTTTCTCGGTCGCTTTCGCTTTCGCCATCGCCGCACTGTTGGGCGGTCGACTGGATGCCGCATGGGCGCGCTGGTCGCGGCCGTGGACCATCGTTGCGTGGGCGTTCCTCGGCATCGGCATCACGCTGGGCTCGTGGTGGGCGTATTACGAACTCGGCTGGGGCGGCTGGTGGTTCTGGGATCCGGTGGAAAACGCTTCGTTCATGCCTTGGCTGGTCGGCACGGCGCTGATTCACTCGTTGGCGGTCACCGAAAAACGTGGCGTGTTCAAGAGCTGGACGGTGTTGCTGGCAATCGCCGCGTTCTCGCTGAGCCTGCTCGGGACATTCCTCGTGCGTTCAGGGGTGTTGACCTCGGTGCACGCCTTCGCCTCCGATCCTGAGCGCGGCGTGTTTATCCTGATCTTCCTGCTGTTTGTGGTCGGTGGCTCGCTGACGCTGTTCGCCCTGCGCGCGCCAGTGGTCAAAAGCCATGTCGGTTTCAACCTCTGGTCCCGCGAAACCCTGTTGCTGGGCAATAACCTGGTACTGGTGGTGGCCGCTTCGATGATCCTGCTCGGTACGTTGTACCCGCTGATCCTTGATGCGATGACCGGCGCCAAGCTGTCGGTTGGCCCGCCGTACTTCAATGCGTTGTTCATTCCGTTGATGGCATTGCTGATGGTGGTGATGGCCATCGGCATGCTGGTGCGCTGGAAGGACACCCCGGTCAAATGGCTGGTCGGCATGCTGACCCCGGTGTTGCTCGGCAGCGCGGCGTTGGCCGTGGTCGCCGGCATTGCCTACGGCGATTTCAATTGGGCGGTGCTCGCCACGTTCATGCTCGCCGCATGGGTGTTGCTGGCCGGCGTGCGCGACATCATCGACAAGACTCGCCACAAAGGCCTGATCAAAGGCTTGCCGAGCCTGACCCGCAGCTATTGGGGCATGCAGATTGCGCACTTGGGCATCGCCGTGTGCGCGCTCGGCGTGGTGTTGTCGAGCCAGAACAGTGCCGAGCGCGACTTGCGCCTGGCGCCGGGCGAGTCCATGGACCTGGCCGGTTATCACTTCATCTTCGAAGGCGCCAAGCATTTTGAAGGGCCGAACTTCACGTCCGACAAGGGCACCATCCGCGTTGTGCGCGATGGCAAGGAAGTCAGCGTGCTGCACCCGGAAAAACGTTTGTACACGGTGCAAAACTCGGTGATGACCGAGGCCGGGATCGACGCCGGTTTCACCCGCGACATCTACGTCGCCCTCGGCGAACCGCTGGGCGATGGCGCCTGGGCCGTGCGCGTGCACGTCAAACCGTTCGTGCGCTGGATCTGGTTCGGCGGCTTGCTCACCGGCGCCGGCGGCTTGCTCGCGGCGATGGACCGGCGTTATCGGGTCAAGGTGAAAAGCCGCGTGCGTGAAGCATTGGGCATGACGGGAGCCACGGTATGAAACGTTGGTTGATGGTGTTGCCGCTGGCGATTTTCCTGCTGGTGGCGGTATTCCTTTATCGCGGCTTGTACCTGGACCCGGCCGAGCTGCCGTCGGCGATGATCAACAAGCCGTTCCCGGAGTTTTCGCTGCCAGCCGTGCAGGGCGACAAGACCCTGACCAAGGCTGACATCCTCGGCAAACCGGCGCTGGTCAACGTTTGGGGCACCTGGTGCATTTCCTGCCGGGTCGAACACCCGGTGCTGAACAAACTGGCCGAGAAGGGCGTGGTGATCTACGGCATCAACTATAAGGACGTCAATGCCGACGCCTTGAAGTGGCTGGCCGAATTTCACAATCCCTATCAACTGGACATCCGTGACGACGAAGGCACGCTGGGCCTGAACCTCGGTGTCTACGGCGCGCCGGAAACCTTTTTCATCGACGCCAAGGGCATCATCCGCGACAAGTTCGTCGGCGTGATCGACGAACAGGTCTGGCGCGAAAAACTCGCGGCCAAGTATCAGGCACTGGTTGATGAGGCCAAGCCATGAAGCGCTGGCTCGCCGCGGTTGTTTTGGGTTTGAGCATGGCCGGCGTGGCGCATGCGGCCATCGACACTTACGAGTTCGCCAAGGAAGGTGACCGCGAGCGCTTTCGCGAGCTGACCAAGGAGCTGCGTTGCCCCAAGTGCCAGAATCAGGACATTGCCGATTCCAACGCCCCGATCGCCGCCGACCTGCGCAAAGAGATTTTCCGCATGTTGGGCGAGGGCAAGGACAACCAGCAGATCATCGATTTCATGGTCGATCGCTACGGTGATTTCGTTCGCTACAAACCCGCTCTCAACGCCAAGACTGCCTTGCTCTGGTTCGGCCCCGCCGGACTGTTGCTCGGCGGTTTCGTGATCATCGCCGTGATCGTCCGCCGTCGTCGTGTGCAACGCGCTGACACCCCGGACACGCTTTCTGCCGAGGAGCGTCAACGCCTCGACCACCTGTTGGATAAAAACCAAGAATGATTGATTTCTGGCTCGCTGCAGGTCTGCTACTTCTGGTTGCCCTGAGTTTTCTGTTGATCCCGGTGTTGCGCGGTCGTCGCGCTCAGCTCGAAGAGGATCGTACTGCCCTGAACGTCGCGCTGTATCAGGAGCGCGTGGCTGAGTTGCAGACTCAGCAGGAGGAGGGCGTGCTCAACGCGACGCAACTGGACACCGGCCGCGCCGAGGCCGCCCGCGAGTTGCTTGCCGACACCGAAGGCGTTGCGGCGCCGCGTGTATCGCGTCTGGGCAAACCGCTGCCCTTGCTGGCGGCGATTCTGGTGCCGGTTCTGGGCTTGGCGCTGTACCTGCATTTCGGCGCCAGCGACAAAGTCGAACTGACCCGCGAGTTCGCCCAGGCACCGCAGTCGATGGAAGAAATGACCCGTCGTCTGGAGCGTGCCGTCGAGGCGCAGCCGGATTCGGCGGAGGGTTTGTACTTCCTCGGTCGCACCTACATGGCTCAGGATCGGCCGGGTGATGCGGCAAAGATTTTCGAGCGCACAGTCAATCTGGCGGGCCGTCAGCCGGAATTGCTCGGCCAATGGGCGCAGGCGCAGTATTTTGCCGATGGCAAAAAGTGGTCGGACAAGATCCAGGCCCTGACCGACGAAGCATTGAAAGCCGATCCGAAGGAAGTCACCAGCCTGGGTCTGCTCGGCATCGCCGCGTTTGAGGCCGAGCGTTTCCAGGACGCCATCGACTACTGGAATCGCCTGTTGGCGCAACTGCCGCCGGACGACAATTCCCGTGGCGCGCTGCAGGGCGGCATCGCCCGCGCTACCGAGAAACTTGAGGCCGGCGGCGGCAAAGTGGCCCAGGCCCCAGCGGCCAAAGGCGCGTTGCTCAAGGTTCGCGTTGACCTCGCGGCGGAGCTGAAAGCCAAGGTCCAACCGGGCGACAGTGTGTTCATTTTCGCCCGTGCCACCTCCGGCCCACCGGCCCCGCTGGCCGCCAAACGCCTGACCGTCGCGGACCTGCCGGCCACCGTCGAACTGGGCGATGCCGACGCAATGATGC
>NZ_MKGS01000145.1:0-50838 GCF_002836905.1 Pseudomonas sp. 43NM1
GGTTCCGGCCCCGCCACCGCCCGCCCCGCCAAAGGTGATCACGCCGCCGCAGCCACCGGCCCCGGTGGAAGAACTGCCGATCCCGAAACTGGCGGAAGTGCCGAAAGCCGAGATCGCCGTGCCGAAACCGGTCAAACCCAAGCCAAAGCCTAAACCGCCGAAGCCTGTGGAGAAAAAACCGGAGCCGCCGAAGGAGAAACCGTCCGAGGAAAAACCGAGCGACGCGCAACCGACTCAGGCACCGACCGAGAAATCCGCGCAGCCAGCGCCGGGCCCATCGCCCGCGCAACAGGCCGCCAAGGCCAGTTGGCAAGGCACCCTGCTCGCTCACTTGGCCAAGTACAAAAAGTACCCGGCCAGTGCGCAATCGCGGGGCAAAGAAGGGCTGAACCGCCTGCGCTTTGTGGTCGATGCTGAAGGCAATGTGTTGTCGTACGAACTGGTTGGCCGGTCTGGTAACGCCGATCTGGACCGCGCGACGCTGGAAATGATCAAACGCGCCCAGCCACTGCCCAAGCCACCGGCAGACATGCTGAACAATGGCTCGATTGAAATTGTTGCGCCGTTTGTTTACTCACTGGAAAAACGCCGGCGTTAAGCCGAACCCCCAACGTGTGGCGAGGGGGCTTGCCCCCGTTGGGTTGCGAAGCGACCCCAAAATCAGCGAATGCAAATCACCCGACACTCCACACTCGCTGCTGCCGGGCCTGCTGCGCAGTCCAACGGGGGCGAGCCCCCTCGCCACAGAAGTTCATGGGCCACAGAAGTCACGCACAAGATAAAGGCACCAAAAGGTGCCTTTCGCGTATCCGCCAACGGCAAACCTGCATTGCCCGGTGTCACTCACCACACTCTCTCTGATAACGTGCGTCTATCGATTGCAGCCGGTATGCTTGGCCCGCAACTTCACGGACGCTTGCTATGACCCTTACAGAATTACGCTACATCGTTACCCTCGCCCAAGAGCAGCACTTCGGCCACGCGGCCGAGCGTTGCCACGTCAGTCAGCCGACCCTGTCGGTGGGCGTGAAAAAGCTTGAAGACGAACTCGGTGTGCTGATTTTCGAGCGCAGCAAGAGCGCCGTGCGCCTGACCCCGGTCGGCGAAGGCATCGTCGCCCAGGCGCAAAAAGTCCTCGAACAGGCGCAAGGCATCCGCGAGCTGGCCCAGGCTGGGAAAAACCAGCTGACCGCACCGCTGAAAGTCGGCGCGATCTACACCGTCGGCCCGTACCTGTTTCCGCACCTGATCCCACAACTGCACCGGGTGGCCCCGCAGATGCCGTTGTACATCGAAGAAAACTTCACCCACGTGCTGCGCGACAAACTGCGCAACGGCGAGCTCGACGCGATCATCATCGCCCTGCCGTTCAACGAAGCCGATGTGTTGACCCTGCCGCTCTACGACGAGCCGTTCTACGTGCTGATGCCGGCGCAACATCCGTGGACCAAAAAACAATCGATCGACGCCGCCCTGCTCAACGACAAGAGTCTGCTGCTGCTCGGCGAAGGCCACTGCTTCCGCGATCAAGTGCTGGAAGCCTGTCCGACGCTGGGCAAGGGCAATGACGGCGCCAAGCACACCACGGTCGAATCCAGCTCGCTGGAAACCATCCGCCACATGGTTGCATCCGGTCTCGGCATTTCGATCCTGCCGCTGTCGGCGGTCGACAGCCACCATTACGCGCCGGGCGTGATCGCCGTGCGCCCACTGACGCCGCCAGTGCCGTTCCGTACCGTGGCGATTGCCTGGCGCGCGAGTTTCCCGCGTCCGAAAGCCATCGAAATCCTCGCTGACTCCATTCGCCTGTGCTCGGTGGCCAAGCCGCAAGCGCCGGTGGTGGCCGGTTAAGTCGCAGCCATGACCGAGTTGTCGCAAGTGTCGGTGACCGCACTCAAGGGTGTCGGTGAAGCCATGGCCGAGAAATTGGCCAAGGTCGGCCTGGAGAATCTCCAGGACGTGCTGTTTCACTTGCCGCTGCGTTATCAGGACCGCACACGCGTGGTCCCGATCGGTCATTTGCGCCCCGGCCAGGATGCCGTGGTCGAAGGCACCGTCAGCGGCGCCGACGTGGTCATGGGCCGGCGCCGCAGTCTGGTCGTGCGGATACAGGACGGCACCGGCGGGCTCAGCCTGCGCTTCTACCATTTCAGCAACGCGCAGAAAGAAGGCCTCAAGCGCGGCACGCGGATTCGCTGTTACGGCGAAGCGCGGCCCGGCGCGTCGGGGCTGGAAATCTACCACCCGGAATACCGCGCCATCACCGGCGACGAACCGCCGCCCGTGGATGAAACACTGACGCCGGTCTACCCGCTCACCGAAGGCCTGACCCAACAGCGTTTGCGCCAACTGTGCATGCAAACCCTGACCCTGCTCGGCCCGACCAGCCTGCCCGACTGGCTGCCGACCGAATTGGCGCGCGACTATCAACTGGCGCCGCTGGCCGACGCAATCCGCTACCTGCATCACCCGCCCGCCGACGCCGACGTCGATGAACTCGCCATCGGTCATCACTGGGCGCAGCACCGTTTGGCGTTCGAAGAACTGCTCACGCATCAACTGTCCCAGCAGCGCCTGCGCGAAAGCATGCGTTCACTGCGCGCGCCAGCTATGCCGAAAGCCACCCGGTTGCCCGCCAAATACCTGGCCAATCTCGGCTTCGCGCCGACGGGCGCGCAGCAACGGGTCGGCAACGAAATCGCCTACGACCTCAGTCAGCACGAGCCGATGCTGCGGCTGATTCAGGGTGACGTTGGCGCGGGTAAAACCGTGGTCGCCGCCCTCGCCGCTCTGCAAGCGCTGGAGGCCGGTTATCAAGTCGCGCTGATGGCGCCGACCGAGATCCTCGCCGAGCAGCACTTCATCACCTTCAAGCGCTGGCTCGAGCCGTTGGGCATCGAAGTCGCGTGGCTGGCCGGCAAGCTCAAAGGCAAGAACCGCGTCGCCGCGCTGGAGCAAATCGCCAACGGCGCGCCCATGGTGGTCGGCACTCACGCGCTGTTTCAGGAAGAAGTGCGGTTCAAGAACCTCGCCCTGGCGATCATCGACGAGCAGCACCGATTTGGCGTCCAGCAACGTCTGGCGCTGCGGCAGAAAGGCGTTGGCGGGCGCATGTGCCCACACCAATTGATCATGACCGCAACGCCGATCCCACGGACGCTGGCCATGAGCGCTTACGCCGATCTCGACACCTCGATCCTCGACGAACTGCCGCCCGGCCGCACCCCGGTCAACACAGTGCTGGTCACCGACACGCGGCGCGTCGAAGTCATCGAACGCGTGCGCGGCGCCTGTGCCGAAGGGCGTCAGGCGTATTGGGTGTGCACGCTGATCGAAGAATCCGAAGAGCTGACCTGCCAGGCCGCCGAAACCACTTTTGAAGACCTCACCGCCGCGCTCGGTGAGTTGAAGGTCGGGCTGATCCACGGGCGCATGAAGCCTGTGGAGAAAGCCGCGGTGATGGCCGAATTCAAGGCGGGCAATCTGCAATTGCTGGTCGCGACCACGGTGATCGAAGTCGGCGTCGATGTGCCCAACGCCAGCCTGATGATCATTGAAAACCCCGAACGCCTTGGCCTCGCGCAACTGCACCAATTGCGTGGCCGTGTCGGTCGGGGCAGCGCCGCCAGTCATTGCGTGCTGCTCTACCATCCGCCGCTGTCGCAAATCGGCCGTCAGCGCCTGGGCATCATGCGCGAAACCAACGACGGTTTTGTCATAGCCGAAAAAGACCTCGAACTGCGCGGACCCGGCGAAATGCTCGGCACTCGCCAGACCGGCCTGCTGCAATTCAAGGTTGCGGACCTGATGCGTGACGCTGATTTGTTGCCCGCCGTGCGTGACGCGGCGCAGGCATTGCTTGAGCGCTGGCCCGATCATGTCAGCCCGTTGCTCGATCGCTGGTTGCGTCATGGGCAGCAATACGGACAAGTGTGAGCACCGTCGCAGTTTCCGGACACTCGCGCCGGGCAAGCTGGTTATACTCCTGCAATTGTTTGAAAACGGACACAGACCATGACCGAAGCTGCTCTCGTTCCCGAAGCCCCGCACGCCCCGTCTGTTATTCGGATGCTGCTCGGCAAACTGGGCATCGCCTACGAAGAAGTCATCGACCACCACGGCCTCAACGCCGCGCGTAAAGTGCAGGCAGTGTTGCTCGACGATGCCGTCGGCGCGCTCATGGTGCTGTTCCCGCAAAGCCAATTGCTGGACCTCAATCGCCTCGCCGAATTGACTGGCCGGCGCTTGACCGCGGTGTCCACCGAGCGCCTGGAAAAGATGCTCAGCAAGCACAACCTGAGCTTGCTGCCGGGCCTGCCGGCGCTGACCAGCTCACCGTGTCTGTACGAAGAAAGTCTGCTGCGCGAGCCGAAGTTGCTGATCAACTCGGGCGAGCCGAACGTGCTGCTGGAAATCACCAGCGACGCTTTCAAGACGATGTTGACCAAGGCCAGCGCCGCCAATTTCGGCGAAAACCTGACCAGCATCCGCCCCAACCTCGACCGCCCGGACGATGACCGCGAGGAAATCACCCAGGCCGTTCAGGCATTCACCGCGCGGCGCATCCAGCAACGTCTGGAAGCCACCATCGAGATTCCCCCGCTGGCCGAAACCGCACAGAAAATCATCAAACTGCGGGTCGATCCCAACGCGACGATTGATGACATCACTGGCGTTGTCGAAACCGATCCGGCGCTGGCCGCGCAAGTGGTGAGTTGGGCGGCGTCGCCGTATTACGCTTCGCCGGGCAAGATTCGTTCGGTGGAAGACGCGATCGTCCGCGTGCTCGGTTTTGATCTGGTGATCAACCTGGCGCTGGGTCTGGCCCTCGGCAAAACCCTGAGCCTGCCCAAGGATCATCCGCAACACACCACGCCGTACTGGCAGCAATCGATCTACACCGCCGCCGTCATCGAAGGCCTGACCCGCGCCATGCCCCGCGCCCAGCGCCCCGAAGCCGGCCTGACCTACCTCGCCGGTCTGCTGCACAACTTCGGTTATTTGCTGCTGGCGCACGTGTTCCCGCCGCACTTTTCGCTGATCTGCCGTCACCTCGAGGTCAACCCGCACCTGTGCCACAGCTATGTCGAGCAACATTTGCTGGGCATCAGCCGCGAACAGATCGGCTCGTGGTTGATGCGTTATTGGGACATGCCCGATGAGTTGGCCACGGCGTTGCGCTTCCAGCACGACCCGGCGTATGACGGCGCCTATGCCGAATACCCGAATCTGGTGTGCCTGGCCGTGCGCTTGCTACGCAGCCGCGGGGTTGGCTCGGGACCGGATGAAGACATCCCGGATGCGCTGCTGGAGCGCGTCGGCCTGAGCCGCGAGAAAGCCAACGACGTGGTCAGCAAAGTCCTCGAAGCCGAAGTGTTGCTGCGCGAACTCGCCTCGCAGTTCTCGCAGGGCTGAAAACATTCGCGGGCAAGCCTCGCTCCTGTGGATCACCTAATCCTGTAGGAGCGAGGCTTGCCCGCGAAGAACCCCCCGCCTATCTGCCTGAAACACCCCTCGCCACAAGGTTAATCATCAACCTCAAGCCTTGGCTTTAGGCTTCGCCTTGCGCGGCTTCAAATACTTGGTCAAACCCTGGAACCAGATCACCAGCGCCGGGTTGCCCTTGATCTGAATCGACTTGTCCTGAATCCCCGTCATAAATGCCAATTGCTTGTTCTTTGCCTGCATCGTCGCAAAGCCATACGCCGCGTCTTTAAAAGCAATCGCAAACGCCGGCTCGGGGTACATCCCGGACTTGCTGGTGATGCGCTGATTCTTCACCAAAAAGTGCCGCGCCACTTTCCCGTCCAGGGTCTGTAGCTGGAACACCAACTCCTTGTCACCCAACTGCTGCTGAAACGCAGGATTAGTCCGACTGGCCTTACCCATCAACAAACCCAGCATCCACAGAAAAAAACGAAATTTCATGCGTGCAGCCTCAAAAGGAAATGAACGGCGGGCGCAGTGTAGCGGCTTCGGCGGATAACGACACTATCGGCTTTAGTTTGCGGAAGATTGACGCTGATGACTGCCAAGTCACGCCTTCAGCTCACCACTGACAACCCTTCTCTGGCGAGGTTTCGACGGGTGGGAGATGCTCAAACGCGTAGCGCTTCTTGCTTTTGCCATTGGTGTACGCCATGCCATAAATCAACGCGCCTTGACGGACCATGACGTATTCACCCGTGACCGCACCGTCGACGACTTCAACCCACGTCGTGGTGAATTCGTAAGGTCTGCCCTCAGCCATTTCGTACTGCTCGGTACTTTTGTGAACCAATGAAATCCACTTTTTCGACGTCGCATACTTCACCGCCGACCCACTCCAATTCACTGCGGGATCGTAGTAGGTCCGGAACTCAAACTTTATGTCTTTGCCATCTTGCGCCTTGAAGCAGTTGATCTGGGTTTCCACGGCGCTGTGCGCCAATAGCGGGAAGGCCAGCAGTAACAGCGTGATTAACTTTTTCAACGACAACTCCTTTTTACTCACAAACTCTTAAATAGAGTCGTCCTGAATTTCATTCAGTACCCAACAGGTATCAAAACTGAACCGATAAATAACCTGATAACCCGTATCAGGCTTCTGCAATTTGACCGCCGCCGAAAATTGGTCTCTGTCCGTGATCTGTAATGTCAGGCCACGCATATCAATGATCTTCGCGTCGGGGATCAACGGAAATTCAAGTTCACGGCTACCCAGTAAGTGCCTGACCTGCTTCGGCTCAGGCTCGGCATCCACCGTGGTCAACTTCTGCAGCGGTTCGAGAGTGAATGCCTTTTGAACGTCAATGCTGTTCATGTAGGCGGCTAAGAATGTCGGGAAGTCTTTCGACGGGCAGACCGCTGCCTGCGCGTCCCTGACAGGCCCCTGAAACAGTGCCAAAACCAATAACGCCAAACATCCACGCTTGAAACACGCCACAAAAGAATGCCTTTTCATCAAAGCGACCTCACCAACGTCAGTGCACCATCCCGATACAACACCTCACACCCCACCCAAGCCACATCAACCTGCGGCAGCACCGCCGAAGGTTTGCGCAGTTCACGCAACAAGGTCGAGCCGTGGGACAAGCGCCCGCCCATGCGCGCGATCACTGCCCTAGCGGCCTGGTAATGCGCATGCCGCCCTGGGTCCAAGGTGTCTTCGAGCAAAATATCGTCGCCCAGAATCCCCTGCACCTGCCCCGGATAAATCATGAAACCCGTCGCCTGCTCGGTGCCTTCGCGACCGTCCTGCCAGAAGCTGCCGTCGCGGCTGCGAATGTCTGGATGCGGCGCGAACCAATGCGCTCGATCCGCCATCGGCGTCGCATGGTGCAGGCGAAAGAACACCCGCATCAGGTTGTCGCGATACCACTCGCGCACTTGCAGGTAGTAGCCGCGCAGGCCCGGCAGGCCGGTGGAGTGAGCGGCACGGATAAGCCCCGACCATTGCGGGAAGGCCTGCAACGGCAGATCGGTCGGCGCAGGGCGTGGCGTGGCCGGGTCGGTTTCCCATGGCAGCCGATGCGGGCTGTTTTCGAGATCGTCATAGGCGGTCGGCGGCCGACCGAGCAGGTCGCCGCCACTGCTGGCCAACGCCGTGGCGATGCACAGATTGCCTTGCACCACGAACACGTAAAACCGGGTGAACCAGTCGGCCAGATGTTGGCCGTCGGCACCTTGGGCGATGAGTTCGGAGAGCTCCTGATCGAAGCGTTGCAACCCCCTTTCCAGCGTCAGCAAATGCCCACGTGCGATCCGTTGCATGCGCAGAAACAGTGGCAGCGAACGCAGCATTCGCAGCGGCCGCCACGGCAGATGCGGTGTCGCGCCGCCAACCTCACCGGCATAGCTGCTGGCGGAAATGCCCCAGTCGGCCAGGCGTGCGAGAAACAGGTCGTTGTTGATGTACGAAGCGCCGCTAAACACTGCTGTAAACGGCTCGTTATCCTGCAACACCCGCGAATCCCAACGCGCCATGATCGCCGGAATACTCGCTGCCGCACGTCGTTGCGCGTACTCCACAAAAACACTCGGTTGCGGCGGCAGGATCTCGGCGATGTTGGCGGCGGTCAGGTGCCGACGCCAGCCGTAGTCGCTGATCGGCCGGTATTGCAGCAGCCAGAGTTGCTGGCCGTCCCAGGCCCATTCGACGTCGCCGGGCACGTAATGAAACACCCGCAATACGCCTTGCAGAAAGCGCCATAACGCGTCCGCCGTCAGGCCATGGGAAGGTTTGAATGTGTCGCTGCTCCACGATTCACCGAGACGAGAAATGATCGCTCGCTCGGGGCTGACGTGCCCGTCGGCCAGCGACTCCAGATGACCTTCAACCCACTCCAGTTCAACCGACAGATGCCGAACAAAAGCGATCCCGGACACCTGCGGTGTGATAAACCGCTGCACCACCACTTCCTCAACGCCCGCCGCGCTCAATTCCACGATGCGCGCAGCGACATTGGCCGCCGGTTCGCGCAGGAACGTGGTGCTCAACCCGGCATTCGCCGCATCGGCCTGATCTTCGCCGTAACTGGAAGAACGCACGGCCCACGTGGCATCCGGTTGGCTGGCGAGAAATGCCGACAACCGTGAGTCATGACAATCGTTGAGCGACAGCGCTGGCGGCACTGCCTGCCCGGCGAGCTCGGCGAGGCGCAAACGGCCACCCTTGGTGTGCGCAACGAATCCACGCTCGCCCGACTCCAGCCACGCGGCGAACTCGGCCGGCGCGTCGATCCACGGGTAATGGCCCCAACCGGTTTTCAGGCTGATGGTCAGGTCTGCGCGCGCCAGAATCGCCGACCATGCGGCAGCTTGTGCAATGCCGAGCACGTTGTCCTGATCACCCCAGACCAGCTCGACCGGGTCGCTGATCCACTCCAGTAGCGGCAGCGCGGTGTCGGCGCGCACCAGGTCCCAGTGCGGCACAAACGCGCGACACCGCGCATAACCGGCGCCCATGCGCTGATACTGCGCGGGCGTCCAGGTCTGGTTGGAGAACTTGCGGGCGAACACGGCGGGTTTATTCGACAGCAACCAATGAATGGTCTTGCGGATCGGCAGCGGCGACATCAGCGCCGGCAGCCGTCGTTGCCACAAAAACGCGCCGACCGGCGCCAGCAACACACTGCGACAAAAATGCCCCGGCTTGCGTTGTAGCGCATGCAGCACCAACAACGCGTTGACCCCGACCGCCATGATCGCGCGGCCCTCAACCGTCATCGCCAGCAAGGCTCGCGCGTAATCGGCGAGGTCTTCGCACGGCGCCTGCGGATTGTCGCCGAAGCCGGGCAACTCAAGCGGCAGCACTTGGTAGCGCTGAAAATGCGGCAGCGCGTCGTCCCACCAATCGGCGGCGCTGCCATTGCCGGCCAGCAGGTACATCAACGGCTTGCTCATGAACAGTCCTCAGGCCAGATCGCGCAGGGCAGCGTCGAGTGTCGGATAACGAAACGTGTAACCGGCCTCGGTCAATCGGCTTGGCACCACACGCTGCCCGTCGAAAAACAACTGGGCCATTTCACCCGCCAACATTCGCACTGGCGCCGCCGGAATGTGAAACCACACCGGGCGCTTCAGGGCTTTACCGACGCGCTCGGCGAAAACACCTTGGCTCACCGTATCCGGCGCGACAAGGTTGTAGGTGCCGCTCAAATGGTTGTCATCGAACGACCGTGCAATCACTTGAATCACATCATCGCGATGCACCCAACTCATGATCTGCTGGCCATCGCCCATGCGCCCGCCGAAACCCAAACGGAACGGAATCAGCAATGGCAATAACGCGCCGCCCGGGCCAAACACCACGCCCAAGCGCAACACCACCTGACGCACGCCAAACTCGGTTGCAGGTCGCGCGGCGGCTTCCCAGCGCGCGCACAAGTCGGCCATGAAGCCGTCGCCCTTGCTCGCCTGTTCGTCCAGGCTTTCGCTGGCATCACGCACGCCGTAATAGCCGATGGCCGAGGCCTGAATCCACAATGCCGGTTTGTGCTTGGCGTTTTTCAGCCAAGCCAATAGCGCCTCGGTGGTGTTGACCCGGCTGGCGATCAGTTGTGCCTGTCGCTTGGCACTCCAACGCGGCCCGGCGACCGGCGCGCCCGCGAGGTTGATCACCACATCGAAGGTTTCGTCATAGCCAAGTTTGCTCAGCGAACGCACGCACCGCGCGCGACCATCGAACAGGTAAGCCGCTTTCAATGGATCGCGCGCCAACACGCTGACCGTGTGCCCCGCGTCGAGCAATTGATTGACCAGCACTTCGCCGATAAACCCGGTGCCGCCGGTCACCAGCACACGTTTGTAGGCGCCACCGGCGAACGGGTTCGACGGTTTACCCTCGCGCTGCATGCGCCACGCCGCCAAACCATCGCGAATGCCCGAAGCCGTGACGCCGACGGCGAACAGCGTCAGCAACCAGCCACGCCAGCCAAAATCAATCGCGCTCAACCCGGTCGGCAGACTCGCCCACTGCGCCAGTTGCACGCCGTACAACGCGAAAAATGCGCCGCCATTCACCGCCAGAACGGTGTGCATGATTCGCTC
This sequence comes from Pseudomonas sp. 43NM1, assembly GCF_002836905.1. Lineage (NCBI taxonomy): Bacteria > Pseudomonadati > Pseudomonadota > Gammaproteobacteria > Pseudomonadales > Pseudomonadaceae > Pseudomonas > Pseudomonas sp. 43NM1. The sequence continues at coordinate 10,531 of NZ_MKGS01000145.1, forward strand.
GATGGCCGGCAGTTTACGACTGCGATCCTCAACCACGAAATCCCACAGCGTCAGGCAAATTTCCAGGGCAAACAGCAGCGCGATCACAATCGCCCATGTGCCTTGGAACGCCAGATGCGCCATGCCGAGAAACAGAATCCCGTAGAAACACGAGCGCATCGCGTGGATCGACAACTCCAGCCGCGCACTGTGCCGATACGGCAGCGCGACGGTCAGCTCGTGGTGATAGATGGTATCCAGCGCACCCAGAATGGCCTGCGCAATCAGTAGCGCGACCGCCCAATCGAGAAGTGAAAAATCAGCCATGTCTGGCGTCCCTCAGTGTGAGGTTTGAAGTGGTTGCGCGGCGGTCGTGGCGATAGAGCCAGACCAGCGGCGGCAGCAAAGTGAGCAGCGCGAAGCTGTCGACCCAAAGGTGTAACCAGAGCTGCGCGGTCAGGGAAAGCCACATGTCTTGCGGCGCCCAAATGACGATGCCGGCGATCAACCAGCCCCACGCGATGGAGGTTTTGAGGCGATTGCCCAAGTGCACGAGGGCGAACATATAGAGGGAGTAGCTTTGCAGCGTGGCGCCGAACAGGGCCAGCCACCAGACTTGTTGCTCGCGGGCGGCGCGCGGCGGCAGGTCGGACCAGAAGCCGAGTTCGATGGTTTGCAGGTAACCGTCGAGCAGGCCGGAATTGCCGGCCCAGGTCAGGATGAGGCTGACGAATAAATGCACCAGCGCGGCGGCGTATAACCACGCGACGAGGGCTTGGCGAAGGCGATTTTGGGGGACTGGCATTCCGTGTCCTGAAGTCTTCCTTGAGGGGGGCAAGTCTAAAGGGTTTATAGGTGAATGGCGGTTGTTGATTGGAAATAAATCGGCGATTTATATGACAGGAAACGTCGTGGTGTAGGACCCGATTCGGGTGGCGTTTTTCCGAGGTGACTGCCCGCAAACCTCTCGGAAATTTCCTTCAAGTCGTGGGGCTATGCGTGAACTAGGCGGGGTTGGGTTTCATCGATAACCTTGTTTTCGTCACCGCAAAATCGGTGACTCGGACGTGCAAGTCCGGACCAGGTGCATGAATGGTATGGCTATTCGTCGAGTGTTTTCCTATCCTCGCGGATCGTTATGGCAGCTGTGCGTCGGAGATCTGCGGATCTGCCGGGTCCTGGTCCGGTCTTGCACACCAACGCACAGCTGCCACCTCTTTCGAAGTGCAAGCGAAACGGTGTCAGTCTCTTAATTCCAGGAGCTACATCTATGTTCAAACCAACACCTAACCCGCCCGAAGACGTATCGATAACCCCTTACGAATCCCTCGATTCGAAGAAGCTCCACGAAGCCGCCGAGCGCGCCCTCGACTACCATCTCGGGCCGAACCCCGACGCGAAAGCCAAACCCAAACCGCGCAAAGGCGCGCTATTCACCGCCTCCTCCGACCTCAACACCGAAACACTCTTGGCCAATGCATCCGAAGACCTGCTAGCCATCAGCGCCATCGCTGCAGACCTAGCGGACGACGTGGAAGGCACACGCCGCTCGGTAGCCCTGGCGCTGAGTCGATTGGCCGATGGGGTGCAATTGATGGTGGAGCGAGCGCTGGATCAAATTGATTCGCCTGATCCGAAGGGTCGGCAGGTGGCTACGGCGTAATAAACGTACGAAGGGGACTTAATGTCCCCTTTTATGGTTTATAGCTGCGCCGCGAGATTTACAGACAACGCGAAAGAGCAAAAGGGGACGGACTTATTTAAAAAATAAATCTGTCCCTTTCACTACTTTTTATTCTAGATAACAGAAGATAAACCGATCCATCTAACCAAGCTTTTACCATTGCTCATTTTATACAAAACTTTTAAAAAACCAGACTTATACTCCTTAACCTTGACCACATCACCTTTAATCAAATAGCTTTTGGTTTTTGAATTTTCAGTGGAATCAGAATACAAGAACGCTTTCTCTACGTTTATTTTTAAGTCCGCCGCGCTGCTCTTAAGCGTTAAAGAATTCTTATCAAAAATCTCAGAAACGTTGATATTCGAAAAATTTAAAGTCCCTGGAGCCCATGACTCATTGATCAGAGTAAGGACATTCACTTCACTTTCACTTCCAAAGGAGCGAAGCCGCAACTCCTTCGTTGCATTATCGAAAGACAGCACTCCTGCTGTAAGCATCAAATTAACTACATCTACACCATTAGGGTAGTCCCATAAAATTTGATAGGTACCGCTTTTCAGCTTAGAAACATCGGGTAAATTAATACCATTACGAGCGTCGTCAAGATTTAATAACTTTTCATTCGATGATATCAATTTACTACCAGAGCCATCTATTGAATAGAAACTTAATACTGCCGCATCATTTACCGATGGGGATTCATAAACGCAAGCAAACTCTGACCCCAGACTAAACTGATGAAACAGCACGGAGCTAGGAGGAATTGCTTTTTTGCAATCGTCAGAAGCCTGAGCAACAAAACAAAAAAGAAAAAAAGCCAAAAAAACGCCAAAATCCTTCATCACCAATTCGCCTTCAGTTGGTCATATGCATTGGAAATATTAATATCATAACCAATTTGGTTTTCACCATTGTATTTTTTAGCGATAGTTAACCAATTTTTCTGCCTCATAGGTTCCAGCATATTTTTTTCTTTAGTCAGGAATATTTTAAAGTACTGCAGATGTTGTAAGGCGCAATAATTTTGCGCTTCAACCAACTCATCTGAACTTTTATAGAGACGAGCAAAATACTCACCCATCACTTGGAATTTCCCCCAAGAACATGACTTGATTGCTACTTCTTTATCTATTTCACTAGCTCGGACTAATCTTTCATATTGGGCCTGCTCAGAACCATATGAATATCCAGATTGGTATCTATGAACTATTTTTGGCTCACTGACGGCCATTTCATCTAGCTGTACATTCGTGTACCCTTTAAGATTAAGCAATCTATACATGTAATGCCGCTCATACAGAATAGTGGCATGTTGCTTGCCCGCAACGTATTCTTTAAAAGGTACTTTATCACCCGTCTCGGCGACTGCGATCGCTCGAAGAACCTCTCTTTCAACTCCCAACTGCGCAGCTAATAACTCAAAATGTTCTTTAGTTACATCACGAATGCCCTTCTGACAAGGCGAATCAACAATGCCTTGTTCAAAGCAAAAGCATCGATTACCGGGCAGCATATTACTGACCAGTGCAATCGGATGGAAATGGGCAACTACACCGACACCATTTCCTACCTGTGCGTTTCCTGTAAGATCATCCCAAAAGACCAGCTTATCTATTCGCTCTTTCTCGTGTTTTAGTACTGCTGGGAATCCTCCCAGCAACTCACCTAATCGAGCCCATTTAGGAGTATCAGACTTAGACTTCCATTCTGTAGGATGATCCGCGATCAATTTTGACCAATGGTCTCTCATTTCCGAGTTCTTTAATGCAATCGAAAGGTCGTCAACAGTTACCTTAGTGTCTTGATTACCAAATTTATCTAAGTCGTTGTATAGCGTCTTAAAAAACTCCGGCATATCATCCGGATCCAAAAAGCCATCAGCGTTTTGATTCGACTCTTTGACGACTCGAAAACCTAGTTTTTCCCAGTCATGCTGACTTAACAGCTTTGCTGTCTCCTTCTTAACCAAACCAGATTTAATTTCACCGTTATCGACAATGGTTATCTCATACCATTCAACTGTATCTTTGAAAAGTACAGTTTTCCTTAATTCTACAAAATGTTCGTTTGACAGCTCAATCGTCCCAGATTGAGGAGCTCTTTTAGTGAGGGAGGTATTAGCTGGCAAATGCACGTATTGCTTGCCGCCGCTTATACCAGCCTTATTTTTCAGGAAGTCTTCGACTCTAGGATCAGCTGAAAATATCTCCACATGTACTTGATACTTACTTGAAGCACCTCCATTTGGACCCGATATATTTTCATTCAATCCGAGGTAACCAATTGGATCACCAGCCTTGATTGCGGTATCCATAAGCACCACTTCATCAAAGACTGAAGGTGTAAGCCCTTGCCATTGAACAAACTGGTTGGGAGAAATATCTTCGACACAAGCCCAAAAAGTATCTGGTACAGGAAAGCTATGACTTTTCAAACCCGTGGGAGCACCGGATGTGCTCGGGATAAATGTGCACTCAGCCATTCGCAGAGTTTTATGTCCAACCTTAAGATTGAAAATTTTTCCGCTATCGAACTCGATTGTACTGCTGGTACATAAAACTAAATTCTTAGTTCCGCCCTGACTCGCCGCGGCGCTCATTGCTGGGCCCGCCTCGACACCATTAGTGAGTGCTGCCGGGGGCTGACGGAGTGTTAACCCTGATGCTGCTACTACCGCCCTTACTTTACCCTTCCAATACCCAGGCTTTGTTCTCTCAGGAAGAACTAGCGCCTTCCAACTCGGAGCTCCGTCGGATTTTGGATAAGCAAGGCCGTTTTGTTTGTAGGCGAACCAAAACTCCTGCCCCGTGGTACGACCAACCACACTACCTGCAATTAACTTTCCTTTGGCATGAATATGATCGGAATGCTCTTCCAGAATTTCAATTTCGGCTCCCGCTGAAATTGCCCCATATTCCTCACAACCCGCCGCCCCCTTGATATCGCTTCGCGCCTTAAAACCACCGGCGACCATCTTGATTCGCGGTATTGACACTTCATCCGGCGATGTAGGATAACGATCAAATGGCAGCAAATGCATGTAAAGGCTGTATAAAGTCAGCTCATTGCAGGCACCTGGAGCCCCTTCGGTACTTACCGGCGATTTGTAATCATGGCGAACAAGGCAAAAAGAACTTGAATATTTTAATGTCTCGCATGAGTCTTCATCTACAAATTCGCTTGTCAGATAGTCTTTGTTCAAGCGATAGGCAACAACGACTCCATCCCCCATACAGCGCACAGGCTCATCGCTTATGCACTGAGGAGCACTTTTATTGGTGATATGAATCCCACCATGCCAAAAACTATGGCTACCTAACAAATAATTCCCAGAGGTCTCATTCTCTAATGCCTTGTAAACCTCTTCCGAATCAGTAAATTGCTTACCATCTGCCTTTCGAAACGGGTATTGGAAATTCATCAATGGCTCAGGGCCTACTGGAGCAGGTGCCGGAGTAGCCACAGGCGCCGGTTGCGTTCCAGTCCTGTACTGCTCTTTTATACGTAAAACCTTAGTGACTCTCGGCCAAAAGCCGCTATGCGGTCTATCACCGAAATTTGCAGTTGCGACACCCGATGATTGGGCACCGAAGAATGTTCCGTTTTTCACACCATCAAATGTTGCGATGATACCGGTATGATTCAATGGAGGTGCTGGTGTATGACCAGTGGCGTTTAACCATAGAGCAACATCTCCCCGCTTAACAGTTGCTAAGTCGGTAATTTGCTCATAGTATGTTGAATTCGCCATTGCAGAAGTATTTTCATACGTAATGTTGTACCCCGCACCTTTCATCAACAAATAAACCATATGAGAGCAATCTATTATTTTCTTGCCATTCTCAATGGTAAATCCGTCTCCTTCCAGCTTGTACCGGTAATCACCGCCAGTATACAGACCGGATAAATCTAGTGGCTCTGTCATTTCTGCTTCCTGCAAATTAGTAGCAATAACTAGCTTGAGGCATACGAGCCTCGTGCTGTTTTATTTTGTTTAAATTTTTAATGGCGTCGCTATTACCTCGCTGCACAGCTAGCTGATAACAAGCGATAGCCCTATTTATATCTTTTGTGACGAGTTTCCCTGTCTCGAAATATTCGCCTACAGAATTTGCGCCTTCCGCGGAACCTAGCCTCGCAGAATTAATAAGGGCTTGCTCAGCTCGATACGGATCTTTGCATGGGCCGTTACCGGCGACATCATTTCCATAACAGTAGAAGTAAGATAGCCCTTCGGCCCCGGCGGGAAGTATTCTAGCGGCAGTTTTGTAAAGGGACTCTAACTTCTCTTCATCTAACTTAGGCGCCATACCAGAAAGGCTCAGCCCTGCCGCGGCCAAACTCGCCTCAGCGTTGCCATCGGAAGCGGCTAGTACAAAATTATCCAGGCTAGCCTGAAAAAGTTCCGTTGTTAATTGGTACTTTTGCGCCCACCCTAACCAAGAGTAAGCCATAGCCTTTTGAAAAAGGAAACTTTCGCTTTCGCTCATGTCCTTTTTTTGTGGGGGCTTAAAATTATCAGAAGTGATTGCCCAGTCCTCCATACCATACAGCGCCCAGCATCCAGCTAATTTGAATGTATAGGTCTTTATCTCGCTATTACCTGCTCGCTTATCAACCACCTGCAAAGTTTCTTCGTCAACTCTTACTACCTGAATGCCTTCCTCCTTAAAACTTGCTATAGGAAAAATAATAGGGAATTTAAGGTCGGAAGATTTCACATGCGTAACGAAGGGTTCCACTTGTTCTGCGTACCCCTTTTGTTTCAATGTCATTACCTGCACATTATCAAGAACAAACTGCTGTTGCGTTGCAACCTTCGCCGAAAATTCAAGGAGGAATACGGAGAAATTTTTCGACGGGCAGGTATTTTCGCGTTCCTCAGCTGAAGAAATGCTGGAATAAAAAAAACTCAAAAATATTGAGGTCAAAACAGCAGCGGCAAAAGAGGTTCTGTTCTTCAAAAAACCATTCATGTCGATCACTCGGAAAACACAAAAAAAGCCTTCGGTTTCACCTTCTCAGGCACCGCATTCCCCAACGCCTGATCCATCAAACTCCCCGCCTTATCCGAATCCGCAGCCCCCGGCAGCACCGGCGGTTTAATCCCGATCCCCGTGCCCGAGCCTGCCGACCCGCCCGCATTAATCTTGATCACCGGCCCAACAACCGTAATCCCACCGGCATCCAGCTTGATGAAACTCCCCCCGGCCTTAACCGTGAGCTCCATCCCAGCCTCAATAACAATCTTGTCCCCAGCCTTCAGATGTATTTCTTTCCCGACACTAGTCAGCTGCGCAGTCCCCAATTTCACATGCTGGTTCTGCCCAATCGTCAGGTGTTCATCCATCCGCACTTCACTCTTGCGGGCGGCAATGGTGGTGCGATGTTCTTCAGCCTTCAGCTCGGTGTAGGTGTTCTTCTCCACCGTGTCGTGACGCTCATTCCCCACGCGAATCTTCTGATCATGCTCAACGTTTTCATCCCAATCCCGCTGGGCATGCAGGTAGATCTGTTCCGCGCCTTTTTTGTCTTCAATGCGCAGTTCGTTGTACCCGCCGCCGCCCGGTGAGCTGAGGGTTTTGAATACGGTACGGGTTTTGTTCGCCGGCAGTTCGTAGGGGACGAGGTTTTCCTTGTGGTAGAGGCAACCGGTCACCAGCGGCTGGTCGGGGTCGCCTTCGAGGAAGGTGACGAGGACTTCCATGCCGATGCGCGGGATGGCGATGGCGCCGTAGCGGTCGCCGGCCCAGCTTGATGAAACGCGCATCCAGCAACTGGTTTTGTCATCGGCCTGGCCCTCGCGGTCCCAGTGGAATTGCACTTTGATGCGGCCGTATTGGTCGCAGTGGATTTCTTCACCCTTGGGCCCGGTGACCAGCGCGGTTTGGCTGCCGAGCACGCGCGGTTTCGGGTATTGCAGCGCGGGGCGGTAGAACACCGCCCACGGGGTGGCGAGGAAGCGGTTGCGATAGCCTTGGTGGAAGTCGTCTTTGTTGGCGGTGGTGTCGCTGGTCACCGACTCTTCGAGCACTTGCGGCTGTTTGCCTTCGTGGAAGATTTCGGTGAGCAGCCACAGGTCGTTCCACTCCTGACGCGGGTGGTCGGACAGTTCCAGGAAATGGCCGCTGACCAGTCGGGTCTGGTCGCCGTTACCCTCGGCTTGTTGATAGTCGGCGCGGTGTCTTTCGAGTGCGCGTTGGCTGAGGAATTTGCCGCGCGCGCGGTCGATGAAGCGGCCCGGGTAGTCGTAGTCTTCCAGGTCCGGCTCGGTGGTTTCGCCGTCAGGTTTGTAGGCGGATTCGAGTTGCAGGCGAGGTTTTTCGAAGTCGTAGTCGCGACGGGTGACGCGGCCGGTGCGGGTCTCCAAACGCAGTTTGAAACCCTTGATCACCGGCTCGTCGGCGACCATGCCGCTGCCCTGCACATACGCGGTGGGCTGGCCGAGTTTCGGGAACACGGTTTGGTCGTCGCCGAACACCAGCAAGTGGCCCTCGGGCGTGTGCTGGAAGTGGTAGTGAATGCCTTCTTCTTCACACAGGCGCTGGACGAAGTGCAGGTCGGTTTCGTCGTATTGCACGCAGTAGTCGCGGTCGGGGCAGGTTTCGTTCAGTTGGAAGCTGTAGGTGTTGCCCTTGATCCCGTGTTCTTCAAGGATCAGCGCGATGATTTTCGGCGCCGACATCTGCTGGTAGATGCGCTGGTTGGTGCGGAGATGCAGGTATTGCAGGTGCGGCACCAGGGAGATTTTGTAGCGCGTCAGACGTTTTCCGGCATCGCCCTGAGCGACGCGATAAATCTGGCCGTGGATGCCTGAGCCCTGCTGATCAAGCGCCAGAAACGCTTGCTTGTGCAGGAGCTTTTCGAGGTCCAGATCGGGGTTTTCGCTGACCAGTTCGAGGTCGAAGCGATACGGCTGGCTGATGCCTTCGGTGCCGCTGAACGACAGCACTTGCAGGTTGCCGATGTTGTCGCTTTCAGCGCCCTCGATGGTCAGGCTGAAATGCGTTTCGTTAGCTGGGTTGAACATTGTGTGCTCCCTGTTCGGATGTCATCCGTTACGCCCGAAGTCGCAGACGTTGCAGCAAAGACGAGGTGACGCCCAGGGCGTCGCGTAATTGAGCGGCGGTGATGGTGCGATCAGCCGCGTTGAAGGTCAGCGCTTTTCGCAGGGCTGGCCAGCAGTGTTTCGGTAGGTTTCGCGGTGCGTGCAGCTCGCGCTCCAGGTGTTCATCGCGGGCCTGGGTCGAGGGCAAGCGGCGGAACGGGTGTTTGCCGCCGGCCAGTTCGTAGAGCACGCAGGCCACGCCGTAGACATCGGCGCTGGCGGTCAGTGGCTGGCCTTCAAGCAATTCCGGCGCGGCGTAGCCGGGGGTCCAGGCGTTGAAACGGTTGCGGCTCAGGTGCGGCAGGCCGGGCAAGATGCCCTCTTCCGCCTGGCCGAGACCGAAGTCGAACAGGCGCACACCTTCTTCGCTGAGCATCACGTTGCTCGGTTTCATGTCACCGTGCAGCACGCCGCGAGCGTGGGCATAGGCCAGCGCGTCGAGCAGCGGCAGCGCGATGTCGCGCAGTTCTTTCCACGGCATGCCCACGGGCCGCTCGCAGAGTAATTTGTCCAGGGTCAGCCCACGCATGAGTTCCATGGTGATGAAGGCGCGCTGGCAGTCGGTGTCGACTTCAAAGCTGTGAAAGCGCAGCACGTGGTCGTGGCGCAAGCGTCGGGTCAGGGCGAACTCGCTGTAGAGCAAGGCACTGGCGTCCGGCGATTCGGCAAATTCTTCGCTGAGGATTTTCAGCGCGATGTAAGGGTCGGGATCGCCGAACTGTTCGCTCAGCAAGTCCCGTGCGCGGTAAACCGCGCCCATGCCACCGGCACCCAGCAGGCGCTCGATGCGGTAACGGCCGGCGAGCACGTCGGGCAGTTGGCCGACGCTGGCCCGTGTCGGCGCCAGCGCAGGTTCAGCCTTGTGCGGCGCTCCTTTCAGAGGCTTGGCGAACGCGAAGTACGTGAGGTTGTTGGCCTCTTCTTCGCTCACCAGCAAGTCGTCGATCGGTGGCATGAGTTCAGTCATTTACGGATCACCACGGCAGTCAGGTTGTCCCGCGCCGAGCCACGCAGGGCGCCATCGAACAGACGCTCCAGCGCAACGTGCGGCGCGGTCAGGCTCAGGGCGTTACCCAAGGCATCGCTGCTGAGCCCTTGGTACAAACCGTCGCTGCACAGCAGAAACGTATCGCCGGGATAAACCTCGAGTTCGAGCACATCCAGCGTCAGCACCTCGGCCGCCCCGACCGCGCGGGTCAGGGCATGCGCCGAAGGATGCGCCTTGGCTTGCTCGACGCTCATGTTTTGCTCGTCGATCAATTGCTGTTGCAGCGAATGGTCCTTGGACAGCTGATACAAACGCTGGCCACGCCACAGGTAACAACGGCTGTCGCCGGCCCAGATGCATGCCGCGCGACTGCCTTCTACCAGCAGCGCCACCACGGTGCTGCCCATGATGCTGTCGTGGCGCCCGGCCGTGACGGTCAACTCCTGGCCCAAGCGGCGGTTCAACCAGTGCAGGCACTGGCGAATGCCTTTGAGCCGTTCATCGAAGTCGTCCTGCGCCGGCAATTCCGCCAGGCTGGCGACGATCAACTGGCTGGCGATGTCGCCACCCTGATGACCGCCCATGCCATCCGCGACCACCCACAGCCCCTGCTGCGGCGAGTCGAGGAAGGCATCTTCGTTGCGCGCCCGAACCTTGCCGGCGTCGGTACGCGCAGCGCTGCGCCAGGGACTGGCAACCTGCATCAGAGCTGCACCGGCATACGGAAGGTACGCAGCACGCCCATGTCGAACGGGTTCGGCGTGCGTTGGCTCGACAGCAGGTAGTTGGCGCGCAGGCCACCGACGTCTGCTTTGAGGACCAGCACGTCGCGCCCGGTCAGGTACTCGGTCTGCATCAAATCGAACAGACGGAACAGCGACCATGGGCCGGTGTTCTTCTCGATACCAATCGGGCGACCGGCCATTTTGTCGAGGACCAGGCTGGTGCGACCGTCTTCAGCATCGGTCGGCCATTTGAAGGCCATCGGCAGGATCGGGCCGTGACGGTATTCCATGGTCTTGTCGCCAAACTTGAACTCGGAACGGCTGACGGCCGGGTCGAGGGTATACGGCTCCAGTTTGAATTGCACTTGCGGCTCGGCCGGGTTCTCGGCGAAGAAGCTCTGGCGAATGGTTTGCGCCGCGGCCATCTGGTCGAGGTAAACCTTGGAAACCGGCAGGCTGTGGCCATCGACACTGCGCATCCGGTAGTTGCCCGGCTCACCGCTGACGAAGGGGCGCATGTAGCTGTCGAAGAAGCGGTCGACGATGCCCTGAGCCTTGAAGAACTCGCGGAAGTCGTTGATCGCCACGTCGCTGGTGCTGTGGGCGCTGAACGGATAACGCTTGTTGATCGCCTTGCCGTAGAAGCTGTACAGCTCGCTCTGATAACGCTGGTTCAGGTACTGGTAGGAATCGTTGAGCACCAGACGCCAGGTGTCTTCGGCCAATACGTTAAACCAGACGCTGACCGGTCGCGGCAGGCGCCCCGAGGCATTGCGCAAGTTGCTCAGCGCATCGCGCTGGCCACTCATGCGCGTCTTGGCCATCTCAAACGCAGCTTGCTCCGGCGCACTGGCTCGCGCGAGGCTCGACAGTTGCAGTTGCAGGTCGTTGAGCGCTTGCAGTGCCGGGGTCAGATCAGCGGCCGGGCCGTTGTTGTCATCGAGCAAACGGTGCAGCGGTTCGAAGCGACGTTGCAGGGATTTCTTCGAGGTGTCCGGCAGGTTTTTGGCCAGGGCATCGGATGCCTTGTCCGCTGCGGACGCTGCGAGTTTGCCCAGCTTGCCGCCCTTCTCACCGAGTTTTTCAGCGGCGTCGGCCGCTTCGTCAGCGCTGTCGGCGATTACCGGGAAACGGGTGTTTTCGCGCACTTCGACCAGCAGTTGCAGGATCGGCGAGTTCGACGAGGTCAGGCCCGCCAGTTGCTCGGCGCCCTCAGCCGCGTCGTTGATTGGCGGCAATGCAACCTGGCCAACGGCTTCGCTCCAGAAGTTGGCGTAGTCGCGGAAGTACAGTTGCTCCAGCTCGACCATCAAGCGACGCAAGTCCATGCCGCTGATGCCCGAGCCTTCGCCCAGCACCCAGTTGTCGCGCAGGATATCGGTGACCAGCGCAGAACCCTGGACCGAGAAATACTGCTGATAACCCTGTTGGGTGTAGAAGCCCGGAATCACGTAGTCAGTGCCGATAAACAGCGCAGCCTGCGGACCCATGTGTTGGCTCAACCGGTATTCCGGCAGGTTGCGCGCCTGCTCACGGAGCATGCGGTAAACCACGTTCGCCAACGACTCGCTGCGCAGCACCTGACGTGCCTGCGCGACCAGTTGATCGTTGAGCGGATAGATGAACGGCTGTTTGAGCAAGCGCTCGAAGTGCGTGTTCAAACCGTTCTGCACCGCAGTGTTGCCGGCGTAGCGCAGGGACCAGTCGGTAGCGACCCAATCCTTGAGCCAGCCTGCGTCGCGGCGATCTTTCATGTTCAGCATCAGATACGCGCGCAGGCTGTTGAGCAGACGCTCGCGGTCCTGCATGTTGGCGCGGATCTGCCCTTCCAGCAGCGTCGCGACCCGTGGCAACAGTTGCGCTTCGAGCTCACGCTCGTAGGCCGCTTTCACCACCGGGTTGGCCTCTTCGCCCTGATACAAACCGCCGCGTTCGTGGTAACTCACATCGCCCTTGTTGGGGAAAACCTGAGTCGCCGCGTAGCTGCTGTCGAGGGTTTTGAGCACGGCCATGGAGTCATCGCGCGGGCTCAGAGCCGAGCGCGATTGCGTCCAGTTTTGTGCGAGGGTGCGCAGGTTTTCCAGGCGCTCGTAGTTGGCCGAAAAACCGCCCGCCCACAGCAGACCGAACAAGCCCAGCGCCGCCAACGCACCGATGTACAACGCACGTTGGCCCCAATGGATGCGGCTGCGTTCGCGTTTGTCCAGACCGGCCAGATCGGCCTCGGGGAAAATCACGCGGCTGAGCAAATGGTGAATGAACCGCGAACGGCCACTGCGCAGGGTCGGCAGTACGCCAGCGTTCATCCCCAGATTGGCGCCGATGCCGGCGGTGGTCTGGTCCATTTCCTCGGTCAGGTGCGGTGCGCTGGTCAGGTAAAAACCGCGCAACTGGCTGACACGCTGGTAGCGGTTGCCGGTGAACGCCATGTCGACGAACAGGCACAGACGCTCGCCGATCTGCCCCAGCTGATGCGGGAAGTCGAGAATGCGGCCACGGCGCTGAGTGTCGCGCTCCTGGTGCATGCGCATGATCACTTGGCTGTTGAGGCGACGCAGCAGCTCTTCGAACTCGGCGCGCAGCACGGCGACGTCGGTGCCGCTCTGTTCTTTGCGGAAACTGGTGCCGAGCACCTGATCGCTTTCTTCGCGGGTCAGTTGATCGAAGAACTCGTCGAAACCGAGCAGCTTGTCAGCCTTGCTCAACACCAGATAAACCGGCACATCGACGTGCAGTTTCTGATGCACGTCTTGCAGGCGGGCACGCACCTGGCGCGCCAGGGTGTCGAGGTCTTGTTCGCTGCCGCCCAGCAGGGTTTCCACCGGAATGGTCACCAGCACGCCGTTCAACGGACGGTTGCGGCGACGTTTGCGCAGCAGGTCGAGCAAAGTGTTCCAGGCGCTGCCATCAACTTCGGCATCCGCCTGGGTCAGGTAGCGGCCAGCGGTGTCGATCAGCACGCCGTGATCGGCGAAGTACCAGTCGCAATGACGGGTGCCGAGGGTGTCGCGGGTCAGTTTGCGATCGATCTTGTTGATCGGAAACTCAAGTCCCGAGAAGTCCAGCAAACTGGTCTTGCCGCTGCCCTGTGGACCGATCAGCAAATACCAGGGCAAATCACTGCGCCAGCGCTCGCTGCGACCGCGATACAGGCTCGAATTCTTGAGGGTTTTCAGCGCGTCCTTGAAACGCACTTTCAGCTCTTTCTGCTCTTCGTCGATCAGCTCTTCACGGCGGATACGATCCTGGCCGTCTTCGGTGTCTTCGATGGCTTTCTTGCGCACACCGGCGCGCCAGCTGACGAAGACCATCGTCAGGCCCCAGATCAGGAACAGCACGCTGATGGTCAGCAGACGCGAGGTCGAACCTTCCCAGAACTTGTAGTCATCGACCGCCAGCAGCGGCCCGACGAACCACACCAGCAGCGCGAGGAACAGCACCACCAGCAAGGTCCAGACCCAGGTCTTGCGCAAGAATGCGCCGACTTTCTTGAAAAACTTTTTCATCACACGTCCCTGTTTACGGCTGCGACTGCGGCTGGACCGCGGCCGGATCAAGCTGCTGATAAGGTTGCAGAACGGTTTCGCGTTGCTCGCTCAATACCCAGGCAAAACCCGAATACATCACGGCCAGGCAAACCACGGTGAACAACACCACCATCCACGCCGGCACGATGCGCACCAGGCTGCGGCGCTGATCGTTCAGGCCTTCCCAATGCGGCGACAATTCGCGTGGCACGTCGCCGCGCAGTTGACGAATCTGCCGATACAAGGCGTCGCGGATGCCTTCGAGTTCGAGCATGCCGCGGGCCTGCACCCGGTACTTGCCTTCGAAGCCCAGGGACAGGCACAGGTACATCAATTCCAGCATCGGCAGGTGCTTGACCGGGTTTTTCGACAGGCGATCCAGCAGCTGGAAAAACTTCTCGCCGCCGAAGGTTTCGTTGTGGAAGCTGCTGAGCAGGCTCATCTGCGACCACTCGCTTTCGTTGCCCCACGGCGTGGTCACGACGGCTTCGTCGACCACGGTGCAGAGCACGTAACGCGCGGCCATCACCTGGCTGCTCTCGGCGCCGTTGTGCAACGCGCGCACTTCAAACAGTTTCAGCGCCGAAGTCAGTCGCTCGTTGAGCGCGTACATGTCTTCGCGGGTGTCGCTGTGCTTGAGGCGCACCACTTCCGACAACAGATCGGACGCGGCGGCCACCAGCGAATTGAGGCTGATGTTGAACGCTTCGGCCGGGCGCAGGCGCGCGGCGTAAATCATGCGTTCTTCGAGCTGCTCGAAACGCGGTGGCGCAGCGAAGTCAGTCAACGGACTCGAAGCCGGGCCGTGGCCCTGACGGTCGAGCAGGACGGTTTTATCGTCCTGGTTGTGTTCCATGTCCTTAATCATGTCGATCAGTTCCTGATGGCCCAGAATTTCAGTTCAAGCTCGGCAAATTCGCCCGACACGTGGAACGCGAAGCCGCCGGAGCGCTCCAGTTGTGCCAGGTCTTCGGAACTGAGTTCGAGAATGAAATAGGTTTTGTTGGAGTGGAACGCGATCTGCCGCGGGGCCACCGGCAACGGTTTGACCTTGATGCCCGGCAGATGCAGGTTGACCAGTTGGCGGATGCGTTCCACCGGGCCGACCTTGAGGTGCGCCGGCAAGCGGTGACGCAGTTCCTCGGAGTCGCAGTTGGCGCTCGCAGCGAGCACGAACGACGCCGAGCCGAGCAGTTTGTGGTCGTGCAACGGCGAAACGATGATGCCGTACTGACGCGCTTGCAGCACCAGTTCGATGGCGTGCTGTTCGAGCACCATCGACAGCACCTGACGAATCGCTTCCATCAGTTTGCGGAAGCTCGCGCCTTGGTCGCTGTGCTGGTAACGGCTGTCCAGACGCGGGCGTTTGCTGTCGCTGGAGAAGGTCGCCAGATCGCCGAGCATGGTCAGCAGCGTGCGGTACAACTCTTCCGGGTGAACCTGTTCCAGGCCAAGGTAATGGCGCAGCAGCAATTCGGTGCGGTTGATCAGTTGCAGCATCATGAAATCGCCGACTTCCGCGCCGCCGACCTTGCCGTTCGAGCGAATCCGGTCAGCAATGGTATCGCCACGGTGCCCGAGCATGCTGATGACTTCTTTCAGGCACGACAGCAGGTAGCTGGAGGAATGCGCCTGAATGTAGGTCGGCACGAAGTCCGGGTCGAGGCTGATCACGCCGTCGGGCGTGGTGTCGAGCACTTCACAGATTTTCAGTTTGACGTAGGCCTGATCGCTCTGTTGCTCGCCAAGCAGCAGTTTGAAGTCCGGGCGCCCGCAGCTGACCTGGCTCGAAGAGTCGTCACCCGCGTTGGAGTCAGCGACTTCGGCTTCATAAGCGGTGTAGCGCGCCAGCACGTCGGATTGCTCCAGACGACGGGCCTCAATGTGGTTGCCCGTGACCAGCGGCAATGCCAGATAGATCGGCGTGTTGCCGGTGTTCGGCGGCACGTCCAGCGCCAGCGGCTCGGTGTTGCCGCCGAGTTCGAACAGGCTGCCGTCCGGCAGAATCCCCGAGGCCTGGCTGATCACCAGTTTGCCCATGTTGAGGAACTGCAAGTCGATGTCCAGATTCAGGAAACCCCAGGTGTAGCTGCCCAGCAACTGCGTGCGGGTCTTCATCTGGTGGTCGTAATAACGATCGTTGTGCTGGAAGTGCTGCGGCCGTAGCAGCATGCCTTCCTGCCAAATGACTTTATGCGAATTCATGATCAGTCAACCGCCTTGGCGAGCGTTTCATTGGTGTTGCGGATGCCGGCCTGGTCGAGGGTCAAGTCTGCCTCGGTGAGTTCCACCGGGGTGACTTGCACGGTGTAGCGCCACTTGGTGTCGGTCAGATCGCGATACGCAGCGAGGATGCCGACGTAGCGGCTGCCCTCCTCCACGCTGAGCTTGAGCTCGACGGTTTCGCCCGGGCGCAATTCCAGCTCTTCGGTGGCGACCATGTCCGGTGCCAGCGATTCCTTGGCGCGTTCGTAGAGGCTGAAAAAGTCAGCGTTTTCGAAGGCCACCGGGTGCTTGAGTTCGAACAGGCGCACGACAATCGGCGACGGCCGACCGTTGAGGTCCGGGTTCAACTGATCGCTGGCGGTCAGCTTCAGGTTGACCTTGGTCACGGTCGAATACGGCGACAGCGACGAGCAGCCGGCCAGCAGCACCAGGGCCGCGAATGCCGTCAGCGTCTTGAAAAAAGCGGTCGAGCAGCGAGACATGCGGATCATCCTTGGTGGTCGGTGTGAAGGGTGGAAATCAGGCGAATCTGTTCTTCGTAAGCCTGGGCGAAGTCGCGCGCCAACAGGCGTTCGCTCCAGTCATCGTCCTGGCGCAGGGCCTGGTGATAACGCCCGTAGGCTCTCCAGCGGCTGCCGGAAGTGGCCATCAGCGGCTTGTTGTCGCGCTCGAAACGCAAGGTCAGTTGCTCCGGCGAGAAGTGCTCCAGCGTGCCGCGAACGGCGGCGCGGCTGGCGGTCAGCAATGCCACTTGGTGCGCTTGCAGGTCGCGGAACGAGCGCGAGATCGCTTGCTCGGCCGGCAACTGGCCCGGCTTGTTCGGCTGCAACAGAATGCCCAGCGCTTCACCGGCATCGACGGCAAATTTCAGCGGATTCTTGTTGTTGCCCTGGACGATGGTCTGTGCCAGACGCAGTTCGTTTTTCAGCTCGCTGCGGGTGCGCAGGCTCTGCTGCAAACCGCCGACGCTTTGCTTGAGCAGGCGTGCGGCGTTCAGTGCCAGGGCTTCGCGGGCGTCGTGATCGAGGCCTTTGAGGTCGACGCCAAGCGCTGCGCCGAAGTGCTCCCAGAAACCTTCGCTCTGACGCTCGACCGGTTTCGGCGCAGGTGCCGGAACAGGTTCGGCCGGGGCTTCGATCAGCTCCGGAACCATCAGGCTTTCCATGTCGATGCGCGCATAGTCGGCGCGTTGTCGGGTGTCTTCGGGCGCCGCGCGTGGCGAGATCAGCTCGTCGATTTCGGAATAAACGCGCTCTTGCTGGTCGAGCGCGTTCAGCGGGTCGAGGTCGAGAAAGGCGTCGTCCGGAATGATGCTGCCCGCCGCTTGCGGGCGGCCGACTTCGACGTCGAACATCGCCGGGTCGCGCACCAGGCGCGCGCGTATCTCAAAGTCGCCCAGCACGTAAACGCTGCCGTGCTCGATCTGCATCGCTTCGCCCTTGCGCAGGCGCGCGCCGCTGCCGCTGTCCTGGATACCGTTGC
Source organism: Pseudomonas sp. 43NM1 (assembly GCF_002836905.1). Lineage (NCBI taxonomy): Bacteria > Pseudomonadati > Pseudomonadota > Gammaproteobacteria > Pseudomonadales > Pseudomonadaceae > Pseudomonas > Pseudomonas sp. 43NM1. Next base: position 28,253 of record NZ_MKGS01000145.1, read on the forward strand.
TGCTGGTATCGGTCAGGTAAAACGTGCCCTCGCGGTAGCTGATCAGCGCGTGGTGGTTGGACAGGTGACGCTTGCGATCCGGAATGATCCAGTCGCAATCGTCGCCCCGGCCAATCACCCCGCCAGCCTGCTTGAAGGTCTTCTGGCACAAATCCGTGGGCACGAACTGCTTGGTGTTCAGCATTTCGAAAACCAGTTCCATGATGATGCTCCTTGCGGTCACTTGCCGCGATTGACCGCCTGCGGATCACCCAATGGGCGATAGGTGTTGTCGTTGAATTTGTAATTGCCGCTACAGCCGCCGAGGCCGCATAGAACGACGAGGGTCAACAGGACGGCTTGCCAGTGACGAACAGGCATCAGAGGGTCTCCAGAGGTAGACAAAGTACAAAGCGCCGACCCGTTTGGGCGGCGCTGTTAGAAGCGAATAAGGTGGGTTTCAAGGCTCTGGTCAGGGACTTTGAGCCGGACGCCTGTGGCGAGGGGGCTTGTCGGAATGCCGCACCACCCCGTTGGGTCGCGACGCGGCCCCAAAACTGGCTGCCGAGCGTCCTCAGGCAAACCGCGTTGACCGGATTGCGACTGCTGCGCAGCCGAGCGGGGGCAAGCCCCCTCGCCACAGAGAGCCTGCTCACCACAGGAATCGCGTTCACCTGAAGAATTTGTTTTTGCTTAACCATCGAAATCACCCAAATTGATGTTCAGGCGACCGAGGCGGTACAGCAGCGTGCGGCGTGGCAGGCCGAGTTCGCGGGCGGCGAGGGTCTGGTTGCCGTCGTTTTTGCGCAGGCAATCGAGCAGCAGACTGCGTTCGACCTGCTCCAGACGTTCGCGCAAATTCAGGCCGCTGTTGTCTTCGGGCATGGCTTCCATGCGCAGCGAAAAGTGCTCGGCGAGCAACTCCCCGCCCTCGCACAACAGCACCGCGCGCTCGACCAGACCTTTGAGTTCGCGCACGTTGCCGGGGAAGGCGTAACCGGACAGATGATCCAGCGCCGCATCGGACCAGCGCACCGCGTCGCGTTGCAGGAACGAGCAGGCCTTGTCGGCGAAATGCCGGGCCAGATCGAGGATGTCGCCCTCGCGCTGACGCAATGCCGGCAACTCGATCGGGAATTGCGCGAGACGGTAATACAAGTCCTCGCGGAACTTGCCTTCGCTGACCAGCACCGACAAATCCCGGTGCGTCGCGGCGATGATGCGCACGTCGATCTTGTGCGTGTCGTTGGAGCCTAGCGGCCGAATCTCGCCTTCCTGCAAAACCCGCAACAGCTTGGCTTGCAGCGACAACGGCATGTCGCCGATTTCGTCGAGCAACAAGGTCCCGCCATTGGCCGCATCGAACAGCCCGGCGCGGTCGCGGTCGGCGCCGGTGAAGGCGCCTTTGCGGTAGCCGAACAGTTCGCTCTCCAGCAGGTTTTCCGGGAACGCCGCGCAGTTCTGCACGATGAACGCTTGCGAGCGACGCGGCCCGCAATCGTGAATCGCCCGCGCGACGACTTCCTTGCCGGTGCCGGTTTCGCCGCGCAGCAGCACCGTGTACGGGCTGTGCAGGACTTTGCTGATCAGCGAATAGGTCTGGCGCATCGCCGCACTTTTGCCGATCAAGCCGTAACCGCTGATGCTCGGCACGCTGCGGGTGACCGGCGTCGCGGCACTGGCGGGTTGCCGCAAACGTTGCAGCAATCGCAATTGGCCGAGCACGAACGAACCGAGTTGCCCGAGCGAATCGGCAAAACCCTGCAAGTCGATGTGCCGGCGGCTGGCGCACAGCAGCAAGCCTTCAACGGCCTTCTGCTGATTGACCAGCGGCACACACAGCAGCGATTGCCACGGCGTCGCCTGACTCGGCAAAAACGTGGTTTCGTGCAGGCTGCCGCTCAATTCGCTGAGGCACACCACGCGGTTCTGGCACAGCGCGAATTGCAGCAGTTGTTCACCGTTGTAATCCGCCGGCAGGCTCGCCGATTCGCGCGGTTGCAGCACGCCGTCGAGGCACTCGGCGTTCATTCCAAGGCACGTGTGCGTGGCGTCCAGCAAGTACAACTGGGTCAGCTCGCAACCGCTGAGTTCGGCCAAACCGCGCACGAAGTCACCCAGCAGCGCAGCACCGTCCGCCGCGCGCGACAGGCTGGCGAACTGCGCCAGCAAGGCCTCGGCGTAGACCAGCGGTTGCGGCACTTGAGTGAACATCACACCCACCTCAGGCGAACTCGCAAATCACGCTGGCGTTGCCGTCGAGCGTCGCGTGCACGCGCTTGAGGCTTTCGCCGGTGGCCATCGCATCGAGCAAGCGATCGGCCACCAGCGGCAGCACGTGCAAGTCGAGCAAATGGTCGATCAGACGCGCGCCGCTGTCGCTTTGGGTGCAACGCTCGGCGAGGTGATCGACGAGGTTCTGGCACCAGCTGAATGCCAGTTGACGGCGGTTCAGGCGCTCGCCCAGGCGACCGAGTTTGATCTCGATCAGCTCGCGCAGTACCGGGCCACCGACCGGGAAATACGGGATCACGCGCATCCGCGCCAGCAGCGCCGGTTTGAAGTGTTTGCTGAGCACCGGGCGAATGGTTTCTTCGAGCACTTCGGCGCTTGGCCGCTCGCCGTTTTCGCAGAGCTCGCTGATCAGGTCGCTGCCCAGGTTCGAGGTCATCAGGATCAACGTGTTGCGGAAGTCGATCTCGCGACCTTCGCCGTCGTTGGCCACGCCTTTGTCGAAGATCTGGTAGAACAGGTTGAGCACGTCCGGGTCGGCTTTTTCGACTTCATCGAGCAACACCACCGAGTACGGTTTCTGCCGCACGGCTTCGGTGAGCATGCCGCCCTCGCCGTAACCGACGTAGCCCGGCGGCGCACCGATCAGGCGCGAGACGGTGTGTTTCTCCTGGAATTCGGACATGTTGATGGTGGTGATGAAACGATCACCGCCGTACAGCAAATCGGCGAGGGCCAGCGCGGTTTCGGTTTTGCCGACGCCGCTCGGGCCGACCAGCAGGAACACGCCGACCGGCGCATCAGGCTTGTTCAGGCCGGCAGCGGTGGCACGCATCGAGCGGTCCAGCGCGTGCACGGCTTGTTCCTGACCACGAATGCGCACGCGCAAATCGGTGGCGAAACTGGCGACTTTGGCGTTGTGCTCGCGGGCCAATTGCGCCAACGGCACGCCGGTCCAGGCGCTGATCACTTCGGCGACCAGACGCGGGCACACTTCGAAGCTGACCAGACGGTCCTTGAGCTGCAAGTCGGTCAGGGTTTTGTGCGTTTGGTTGAGCGCGGCTTCCAGCGACGCGACGCTTTGCGCTTCGTCGACCGGCACTTCGAGGGTTTCGATGACCGTGCCTTCGGCGTCTTCTTCAACCGTGACAGTCGGCTCGACGGCCGCGGCTTCACGCGCCTTGGCCAGTTGCTGGCGCAGGTCGAGCAGGCGCTCGGCGAGTTCTTTCTGTTCGGTCCACAGCGCTTGCAGCGCAACACTTTCGTCTTCGGCGGCGGCCAGGCGATCTTCCAGAATGTCGAGCGCTTCGTGATCGATCAGCAAACCGGCTTCAGCATCACGGCGCAGGGCCTGACGCTGACGACCACCTTCAGCCAGTTCGCCGCGCAGGCGTTCGAGGCTTTCCGGGGCAGCGGCGAGGCTGATGCGCACGCGCGCGCAAGCAGTGTCGAGGACATCGACGGCTTTGTCCGGCAGTTGCCGACCGGCGAGGTAGCGCGCGGACAGTTCGGCGGCGGCGACCACTGCGTCATCACGCAGGTAGATGCCGTGGCTCTTTTCGTAGACCTGGGCCAAGCCGCGAAGGATCGTCACCGCTTCGCTGACGGTCGGTTCGTGCAACTGCACCGGTTGGAAACGCCGGGCCAGCGCCGGGTCTTTTTCGAAGTATTTCTTGTACTCCGCCCAAGTAGTGGCGGCGATGGTGCGCAACTCGCCACGCGCCAGGGCGGGCTTGAGCAGGTTGGCCGCGTCGGAACCGCCAGCATTGCCGCCCGCGCCGATCAGCGTGTGCGCTTCGTCGATGAAGATGATGATCGGTTTCGGCGAGGCTTTGACTTCGTCGATCACACCTTTGAGGCGACGTTCGAATTCACCTTTGACGCTGGCGCCAGCCTGCAACAGGCCCATGTCCAGCGACAGCAACTCGACGCCTTTCAACACCTGCGGCACTTCACCGGCGGCGATGCGCGAGGCCAAACCTTCGACGATCGCGGTTTTACCGACGCCGGCTTCACCGACCACGATCGGGTTGTTTTTGCGGCGACGGGCGAGGATGTCGATCATCTGGCGGATCGCGCCATCGCGGCACAGCACCGGGTCGAGTTTGCCGTCGCGGGCCTGCTGGGTCAGGTTGTGAGTGAAGCGCTCAAGCAACGATTCGCCCGGTACCGCCGGTTTGCCGTTGGCCGGTTGTTCTTTCTGCGACAGCGCAAATTCTTTCAGGCGCTCGATGTTCAGTTTCGCCAGCAATGCCTGGTAGCGGCTGCCGGCGTAACGCATCGGGTTGCGCAGCAGTGCGAGGATCAGCGCGGCTTGTTCGACCTGGGTCTGGCCCAGTTCAAGGTTGGCCACCAGCAAGGCGTCTTGCAGCCATTGCACCAGTTCCGGGGCGAACACCGGGTTGCGCGAGGCGCTGTGCTCGACCCGCGATTGCAGGGCGGCGCTGAGTTCGCCGGCGTCGACTTCGGCATCTTGCAACGCGCGTGCGAGCAAGCCTTGCGGGCGCTCCAGCAGGCCCAGCAGCAAGTCTTCGACGAGGATTTTGCTGCCGCCACGGGCGACGCAGCGTTCGGCCGAGCTTTCCAGGTCACGACGGGTTTCGGCGTCCAGCGCCTGAATCAGTTGTTGCAGGTCTACGTTGCTCATTGGTCATCCGTCCTTAATGAATTTTGCTGCCCAGGGTCACCACGCCGTCCGCTTTTTCGCGGCCGAGCCAACTGGTCCACCCCAGGCGACAGGCGTTCTGCTCACCAATGCGCAGTTCGCGGATTTCTTCCTGGCGCAAGACCAGGCGAATGTCGTAATCGAGCGGGTCACGCAGGGTGAACCGCACCAGCGCGCACAGCGGCTGGTAGCCGAAACCGATCGGCAGGAATTCGTGAAACCGCAGCCAGTCGAGCTCGCGGATGTGGATGCGGAATTTGCCGCTGCGATCGCGCACGTGCTCGCCCAGCACCAGGTCTTCGCCAAGCATGCTGTTGGCACGTCCCAAACGATTGCGCTGCTCGTCGAGAATTTCCACGCGACGCTCGATGCACTGCTCGATGGTCAGTTCGGCGTGCTTGAAGTAGTAACGCAGCACCGCTTCGATCAGCGCTGCCGAGTGCGCGCGCAAGCTGAGCAGGCCGAGGTACGGCAGCAGGCGTTTCCAGTTGAGTTCCTTGGCTTTGCGGATCTCTTCGCCGCCCAGGCCGATCAGCGCAAACAGCTGCGCGGAGAACGGGTCGAGTGCGCCGCTTTCGAAACTGGCGCGGTAGCGATACTTGCGCCAGATCGGCAGCATCAGCCGTTGCAGGCGATGGTGGAACAGGTCGAGAAAGTGTCGTGTCGGGTTGCCGTCCTCGCTGTCGCCCAGGGCTTGCTCGCCGTAGAACGCCGGCAGCGGCGAGCCGGAACCGACCAGGCCGATCAGGTTGAAACGCATGCGCGCGCGCAGTTGCCCGTGCTCGGTGAAAAACTCCACGCGATCGACGTCACTGCCGGGGAAACCAAGGCTCGGATTGGCCTGGAATTCCAGCTGATCGTACAGATCGTCCTGGCTCATGTGCGGGTGCGCGTCACGCAACCGATCGACCACCAGCAGCACGGCCTGAAACAGCGAGTACTCGCGTATTCCTCGGGTCAGCCCGCTTAAAGCAGCGGCTGAAGGCCCATACGTGGTGTCCATTGGTACACCTCTCCCTGTGTGCTTTTTACGCGCAGCTCATGGTACGAATTGAGACTGGCGTAAAGCGCGAAAAACTCGTTGAGAACCGAAGCGAAAACGAACAGGTCGCCCTCGCCGATATACCCTTCCGGGTCGATGGTCAGCTCGGTGCGCAATCCGCGTACCGGCAACCCTCGGTGCAATCTGTCGACGTGTTGATGCTTGATCGACTTGAGCCCGCCCAGCAGGCGCTTGCTGACTTTTTCAGCGTGTTGGTCGTAATAACGCGGCAGGTCGTAGGTTTCGAGAATCACCTTCAACGCGTTGACGTCGGCCAGCGACAAATAGTTAAGCGACATGTTGCTGATCAGCTTCCACAGGAAGTCGCGGTTCAGCGGCGGCGCGTAACTCGGCGTGGCCGGGGTGATGTTGCGGAAACTGAGGAACTCCGGCGTCTCTTCGCACGCCTGGCTGATGTCGCCGAGCTTGAGCTTGCGCGGCAGGTTCTGGTTGGTGCACATCAGCTCGATCGACAGGGTTTCGTGCGCTTCGGTGTGGCGGATGCCGAAGCTCAGGTAGGTGTCGAGGCCGTCATGCAGCGACGACGAACGCTGGCGGATGCTGTAATGCGGACGGCTGTTGGGCACGTCGAAACTCGGGTCGTGCTCGAACGATTCGAACGGCACGTATTCCTGATAACCGAGGCCGCCAGGCTTCCATCCCGTGACGGTTTCCACGGAGAACACGCCGCAGTTTTCCAGGTCGTATTCGGCCGGCAGCAACAGGTATTCGTCCTGCTTGCCATCGAGGCGAATCGGCAGCGCATCGTGCTTGAACAGGTTGACGATCGGCGTGCAATAGAGCTTCACGTTGTCCAGCGTCGGACGCAGGCGCTGGATGCCGCTCTTGCGAATATCGAAGCGCAATTCGAGCCCGCGCACTTGCTTGAGCGTGTCTTCCGGCAAGGCGTTGAGCAGGTCCAGACCGTTGACATCGACGAACAGGAATTTGTCCTGGAAGGCGAAATATTCTTGCAGGTAGCGGTAGCCGCGGAAGGTGTTGAGCGGGTACGGAATCAGCGCTTCTTCTTCGGCAAAACCTACCGGTTGCACGCGGTCGCCGGGCATTTTGAACGCCATCGGTACACCGTTGACGCCATTGATCGGCTTGCCGGCGCCGTCCAGCGGGATCAGCTCGATGCCTTGCAGATTGCGCAGCAGGCTCAAGTACAACATCTGGCTGATGTAGCGCTCGCCGGCGAAGTGCAGGCGCAAGCGGCTCAGGTCGAGCTCGCCGAGGTGGCCGTCGGCGCTCATCTGCAGGCGCAGGCTCAACAGCGAACCATCGCCCTTCACCGAGTAATTCAGCGCGGCCAGATCCAGCGGCAAGACTTCGGTCGGGTAGCACGTGCGAAAGCGGCAACGCACGTCATCGATCGGCACGCTTTCGACCGGCGTATCGCGCTCGACCATCAACGCAGGACCCGAACGTTTCAGCGGATCGAACTGCAAAATGCTGAACGCCGGCAGCGGCCGCATGTAGTTGGGCCACAGCAGGTGCATCAGCGAATGGCTGAGTTCCGGCAGCTCGTCATCGAGCTTCTGGCGCAGGCGCCCGGTCAGGAAAGCGAAGCCCTCAAGCAACCGCTCCACGTCTGGATCCCGCCCGGCCTGGCCAAGGAAAGGCGCCAATGCCGGGCTACGCTCGGCGAATCGACGACCTAACTGGCGAAGTGCGGTGAGTTCGCTTTGGTAGTAGTGGTTAAAGGACACGGGTTACCTGCCTGGTATTGAATCTCATGAAAAAACTGTCCTGTAGAACGCGACCGTCAGACCGGAAATGACGTAGCCGGCGACCAGCAGGTAGGGCAAAAACACCACCCACATCACCATCATTCCAAGCCCGGCGAGGTGCCCAAAAAGCAAAAAGCCCAGCCCGCCAATCACCCATGGCGCCGCGTAAAAAGGGATGAACATCAGCGGCGCGCACCAGATTTTCTTCACGATCTGTTGTTCAGATATTCCGCTCAATGCTCGCGTTGCCCATAGAGCAAAGGTGATATAGGCAGGGATGCCAAATGAGAGGACGTAAATCAATAGAAATTGGTGAAAATCCAGATCCGCTCCATCGCCGCTACCGTGTTCTACCAACATCAGAATCAGAAGCGCCGCAAGTGGAAACCAAAGTGCCACTCTGAAAAAAAGCATATGAGAGCTACACACTGTTAGTTACTTCCCGCGAATTTTTTGGACACGGAGTAAGGCACGCCCAAACCAGCGGATATTAGCCAAACCGGAAAACCGATCACTTATCGCCGCCCGGTTTCGCCGTACACCATGTTTTAAAATTTAGGCGGTCAAAGCCCTGACAATCATTAGACTTTGAAATAAATATATATGGCGGCGCCGCCTCATAGGAAAAATAATAATAGTTATCGCCATCCTGACCATAGATCCAATAAGACGAAGATCCTTGATTTATCTCATACGGCTCGAAAGAAAAAATTGAAGATTCCGCAGGAATGAAATTAACGCGATCCATTGCCAACATCAGCGCATTGGAAAAAAAGTTAGTCCACATGACGATCCCCAAGACTAAAACACCGGATACCAACACGAAAGTGGTAAATCCCGAGATTTTACTTTTCATAGAAATACAACCATGCAGTGCCTGCCTTTGCATTTTCTAACAACGTCATTGCATCACTTGAATACCTTTCGGCGAGCGGACCTGAACCGTTGTAAGACGCAATGACTTTCTTCAGCAGCTCCGGTGTCAATGACCCTGAATGACAGCGGGACCCTGTGGCTCGGTCTATGAGTTCACGCAGGTGACCCGCGGCATAATAAAGGTCTGCTTTCCAGTCATCGCCAGGGATTCGAGTGTCTTGGTTCCAACCAAAAATCCGGTACTGAACATCTTCGGGCAATGGCTTTTTACAGTAATAATTTTCGGTGTATTTAACGGAGTTCTGCAAGGTAGCTCGACTCATATTGGCAAAACCGCTGGAGCCACCGGCCAACTTATCAGGAACGGCGTCAAAAGCGATATTATCGACAATCGCCAGCAGAGTCGTTAATGATCGCTCGCCGAACTGCATTGTCTGAAGAAACTTGCTGCCTTTAGGTCCATTTTCCTGCTGCAAAATGACCGCCAGCAGAATATGAGGAATCCCATAATATTCGGCGGCCTGTTTTATCCACACACGTATTTCAGTGTCAGAAAAACTTGCTTTTAGAAACTCTTTGGTTTTGGGCACATACCACATTATTTGTAGAGGAGAAGGCAGCTCTCCGGAGTAACTCGGAACACTATCGCATCCGCGTAGTGTAGTTACTTCTTTTCCATTACAACGACACACTTTTAATTCTACGGGCGTAACTTCTGAAGTCTTAGTGCTTGAAGCAGCGCCAGCGGGCACGTATTCCTGTCCATCTTTTGTAATTTTTTCAGGCTCTGCCATGAACGACTACTCCCTTAGCTCTCAATAAATACTTCGATTTTTTCGGAGCTCGTATGCGCAGCTACCCGATGAGTCAAACCCAACTCATTGGTAATTCCGCTTTCGAGCGACCCGTCCTGACGTCGAATTAGATATTTGGTATCAGCCAACGGAGTGCCTAAACCATTCTTCAGTTGAAACTGCGCATCGAAGCCCGGGATCACCAACGGAATTGGCGCCACAAACGGCACCGCCGAATGCGAATTCCCGATAATCACCGTCCCGGACCCGGCCGTGACCTTGTTGCCATGAGTCCCAACTGAATCCACCGTCGCAGCCGGTTTGCCGTTAATCAAAACCGTCGTCGCCAACCCGCCCGACATCGCACCACCACACGCCGAGGCATCGCCTTGGCGGGCGGCCGCGAGGCCGTCGAAGAAGACGTCGCCGGAACCGGCGGCGATCGGGTTGGTGCCGTGACCGGGGAGCGGGCAAGCGGTGGGGTCGGTGACGCGTGCTGCGGGTTTACCAGCCATCGGGGTCTCCTTAGTTGACCTTCACTTGACCGCTGCCATCCAGGCGCGCGGCGAAACTGACCTGACGCTTGAAACCATCAACTTCCAGCAGGCCTTCGATGCTGAAGGACAGGCGCAGTTGATCGTGGTCACGCGGCAGGGAAATGACACGCACATTGCTCAGGCGTGGCTCGTAGGCTTCGATGAAATTCTCGATCGCCAGACGGGCCTGACTCAGGGAGTCGTGCAGGCTCAGACGCATGTCATTGAGATCGGGCAACCCGTAATCGGACAGCGTTTGCACGCTGCCCGCACGGGTGCTGAGCATCTTGGCCAGATGGGCAGCCACGGACGCCATCGCGGAGACCTCGCGGCTCCAGCCGACGCGTTTTTGCGCGTCGCCACCCAGGCGTTCGAACAGGCTGCCGTATCCAGTCATGAGTTAGCTCCGTTTACTCTTTGTCCAGCTTGCCAACCAGCGACAGGGTGAAATCTGCACCCATGTACTTGAAGTGCGGGCGCACGTTCAGGCTGACGCGGTACCAGCCAGGCTCGCCTTCGACATCGCTGACGATGATCTGGGCAGCGCGCAGTGGACGACGGCCACGGACTTCGGCGCTTGGGTTTTCCTGGTCGGCCACGTACTGGCGGATCCACTTGTTGAGTTCCAGCTCGAGGTCGGTACGTTCTTTCCACGAACCGAGTTGCTCGCGCTGCAGCACTTTCAAGTAGTGAGCCAGGCGGTTGACGATCATCATGTACGGCAGTTGGGTGCCGAGCTTGTAGTTCAGTTCTGCAGCCTTGCCTTCTGCGCTGATGCCGAAGTTTTTCGGCTTCTGCACCGAGCTTGCGGAGAAGAACGCCGCGTTGTCGGAGCCTTTGCGCATGGTCAGGGAAATGAAGCCTTCCTCGGCCAGTTCGTATTCACGACGGTCGCTGACCAGGACTTCCGTAGGAATCTTGGTTTCGATTTCGCCCATGCTTTCGAAATGGTGCAACGGCAGGTCTTCAACCGCGCCACCGCTCTGCGGGCCGATGATGTTCGGGCACCAGCGGAACTTGGCGAAACTGTCGGTCAGCTTGGTGCCGAACGCGTAGGCAGTGTTGCCCCACAGGTAGTGTTCGTGGCTGTTGGCGACGGTTTCTTTGTAGACGAACGATTTGACCGGGTTTTCTTCCGGATCGTACGGGTTGCGCAGCAGGAAACGCGGCACGGTCAGGCCAACGTAACGGGAGTCTTCCGACTCGCGGAAGCTCTGCCATTTGGCGAATTGCGGGCCTTCGAAGTGATCTTTCAGATCCTTCAGGTCCGGCAGACCGGTGAAGCTTTCCAGGCCGAAGAACTTCGGACCGGCCGCCGCGATGAACGGCGCGTGGGACATGCAGGCTACGCTGGACACGTACTGCATCAGTTTCACGTCCGGCGAGCTTGGGGACATGTAGTAGTTAGCGATGATCGCGCCGACTGGCTGACCACCGAACTGACCGTATTCAGCGGTGTAGATGTGCTTGTACAGGCCAGCCTGCATCACTTCCGGCGAATCTTCGAAATCGTCCAGCAGGTCTTCTTTCGAGACGTTGAGGATTTCGATCTTGATGTTTTCGCGGAAGTTGGTGCGGTCGACCAGCAACTGCAGGCCACGCCACGACGATTCCAGCGACTGGAAATCCGGGTGGTGCAGGATTTCGTCCATCTGGCGGCTGAGCTTGGCATCGATCTCGGCGATCATGCGGTCGACCATGGCCTTCTTGACCGGCTCGCCGTTGTTCTGCGGCTTGAGCAGCTCTTCGATGAACGCCGACACGCCGCGCTTGGCGATGTCGTAGGCTTCGTCGTCCGGCGTCAGGCGGGTTTCGGCGATGATGCTGTCGAGAATGCTGTATTCGCCATTCTCTTTGCTCTTTTGCTGTGCTGCGCTAGTGCTCATTGTGTTGGCTTCCTTGGCTGATAGGGAATCAGGCGTCCTGGGCTGCGGCGTTCAGACCCAGCTCACCCAGTACGCGACCGCGGGATTCGTCGTCGGCGAGAACGCCTTCGATAGCTTTGCGGAACGCAGGCGCATTACCCAGCGGGCCTTTGAGGGCTACCAGCGCATCGCGCAGTTCCATCAGTTTTTTCAGCTCAGGCACTTGCTCGACCAGGCTGGCCGGGTTGAAGTCCTTCATCGAGTTGACGCGCAATTGAACGCCCAGCTCTTCAGTGCTGCCTTCTTCCTGAAGACGGTTCGGCACGCTCAACGACAAGCTCAGCTCTTGCTTGGCGAGCACTTCGTCGAAGGTCGTTTTGTCGATGCTGATCGGCTTGCGATCTTCGACTTTGCGCTCGTCCTTGCGGTGGGTGTAGTCACCGATTGCCAGCAGTTTCAGCGGCAGTTCGATCTCTTCATTAGCACCGCCAGTCGCGGGTTTGAAGGTGACGTTGATGCGTTCCTTGGGGGCTACCGAGCCTTCTTTGGCCATGGCTTTTCTCCTTGCGGTTGTGGCCCTGGGGCCTATTCGAGTACCACTTCGAGATCGAGGTGGCACAGCCTGCGATAAATCTCTTCCTTGCGTTCACGTAAGGCATGGTTCTGCGGCAGCAACTCGCAGCAGCTATGCAGCAAATGCAGCACTTCCAGCGCAAGATCGGGCTCCCAGGCACTCAGGCCTGAGTCCTGTAATGTTTGGTCGAGGGTTTCGAGTTGGGTCTTGGCCAGTTCGTATTTCTTGGCCATGAAGCACAGCCGCGCGAGGGCGAACTGCCAGAAGAACCGCACGCGCCCGCCGTGAGCGCTTTGCAGTCCTTGCTTGAGGATTTGCACGGCAGCCTTGAGGCCGTCCTTGCGCAAGATCGGCAAGACTTCTTCGAGCGCCACTTCCCAGGCCGGCTGGCTGTCGGCGACTTCGACTTTGCGCGGCGCACTGTTGGTTTGCAGGTGCGGCTGCACGTGTGCGCTGACCCAGGCGCGCGTGGCCGGGTCGGCGAACGGCGCGCCGTCATGGAAGCGCAATTCGATGATGCCGGGCAGTCGCTGAATCAAAAGCGCGAAGTGGATTTCCACTTCGCGCATCGCCATCTCGGCGTTCAACCCCTGAAGGCATTCCCAGACCATTCGCTGGCCATCGAACCAGAACGGCGCCTTCGCAAGGCTGGCCTCCAGTTCCACCAACAGGTCTGCGTACTTGGCTTGATCGAAACGATCCTGATAGGCCTTGAGCTTGTCCGCCGGCAAGCCGCGCAACATGGTGATCTGCTCGGCATTGCGTTCGGGCACCGCGTCGATGGGCAACCACAGCAGCGTGCGATTAAGGCGCAAGGCGCGCAGGTCGGTGGCCTTCTGCTTGAGCCACCAGGCACACAGCGGACGGGCATTTTCCTGCTGCGCGCGCAGGGCTTTATGCGCTTCTTTTTCGTTGTCGATCGGCGCGCCGGGCGTAAACAGCTGCGTCGCGGCCTGCTTGACCTGGGCCACGGCGGCCCCGACCACGCCGGGTTCCGGCTGGTTGTCAGCGGCGCGTTGCACCATGTTTTTCAGGCGGCGGGAGATCGGCAGCAGCAGCGGCGCGTCATCGCCCAAGTGCTCGGTGCACGCAGCGTCGAGGCCTTCGAGGTGTTCCACCATCCGGCGGAACATCGGCAACTGCTCTTTGATCGCAACGTTTTCGGTCAGTACCTGCTCAAGACGCGGCACCAACCAACTGATGGCCGCGGAGCGGGTGCGAGCCTTGCTCGGATGAACTTCGGCCCAGTGGTTTTCCGACAGATGGTGCAGCAAACCGAGGCCGGCGAGCAGTCCCTGGAAGGATTCGCGCTGGTACAACGCCCAGGTCAGCCAGGCGCCGACACGCAAATCCTTGGACTGGGTGCGCAGCAGGTTTTCACTGTTTTCGCGGATTTTCAGCCAGTCGATCTGCCCGGCTTCATGCATCGATTGGGCCTTGGCCAGCTCGCTTTCCAACGCCTCATATTCGCTTGAAAAGCGAACGTCCTCGCCCGCGAAATTCTCTTTGGAAACAGAGGCTTTAGCGAGTTCAAGGTAATGGGCGGAAAGTTTGCTTGAGTAGGACATCCATGGCCTTTAGTTAGGATTACGGTCACACGCCAATTGGATTCAACGGCGGCGGACAGTATCAAAGAGCTGCGAGGTCCTCATCCAATTGAGTTCGCGCTCTTTCAAGTGGGCGCATCGTAATCACAATGATGGCCACTAGCAAGCATCCGATTAAACAACAAGACGAACAGTTCTCTGATTCTTGTAGGAGATAACCCTACATGTGTAAGGGAATCCCTCTGATGGCAATCTAATGCCCTGTTTAGGGGGCTTCAGCACTCTTTTGGCAGCTTCAGAGCAATCACTCCAAATACTCGAAACCCTTGTCCGCTTGGTTCTCCCGGCGGAAACGGATAATGACAAAAATCAACGAAGATAAATGTAGGATCCGTCCTAAAAGTTACCGCAATCCGACTTCAATTTTATGAAAGACCGCCAGCAAACAAAAAAGTGCCACTAAAACAGTGGCATCTTTCGTTTCGTCATTAAGCAATTGTGCCTTAAGCGATTCGACCTCTCAGATCTCGATCAAACTGCAGCCTGTTATTGGCCAGCATCCCTTCTGTTAAACCGCCGAATTGAATCCCGGAACACTCTGACCGATGTCTAGGACCCCTCCTACATTTTCTTGTTTGTCGAGTTGATAGCGTGGCATGAAACTCTCGTGATCGCAGACCAAGGACGGTTTGAGCATCGCGCGCTATCTCCAGCCTGCTTAAGGACAAGCGTATGTCTCGACCGGCCAATACGGCGCATTTCACCCTCCATATCCCCACGGTCCACAACGATTTCAAGGTGTTGGCATTCGATGGCACGGAAGCCGTCAGCAGTTTGTACGGCATTCACGTCGAACTGGTCAGCGATAACCACGATTTCGACTTGGAGAGCTTGCTCAGTCAGCCTGCATTTTTGCAGTTCGGCCTCGAAGGCGAAGGCATCCACGGTCGCATCGAAGAAGTGGTGATGGGGGAAACGGGCAAACGCCTGACGCGTTATCACCTGACGCTGGTGCCCGGGCTGCATTATTTGCAATTCAGCCACCACCAGCGGATTTTCCAGAATCTGACGGTGCCGCAAATCATTGCCCAAGTGTTCGAGAGGCACGGCATTCAAACCGATGCGTTTGCCTTGCATGTCAGTGCCGCTCCCCCGCGCGAATACTGCACGCAGTACGCAGAAAGTGATTTCGAGTTGATTCAGCGCCTGTGTGCCGAGGACGGTATCGCCTGGCATCACCAGCATTCGCTCGAGGGCCATCTGCTGGTGTTCACCGATGATCAGACGTACTTCCGCAAATTGGGCGCAACCCCCTATCAGCAAGATTGCGGCATGGTCCCGGAGCATCCGGTGGTCAGCGGTTTTTCCATGCGCTTCAGCACGCGCACCAGCACCGTGACGCGCCGCGACTACGACATGCAACGGCCCAGCCTGTTACTGCAGAGCAGCTTCACTGCCGAGTTCAGCCCAGAGCTTGAGGATTATCGCTACCCGCTGAAGCTCGACAATGAAAAACGCGGCAAGCAGCTGGCTCGACAAGCCTTGGAGCGGCATCGTTTCGACTACCAAATCGCCGAGGGCCGGAGCGACCAGCCGTGCCTGCGCAGCGGTCACTTTTTCAACCTGACCGGGCACCCGCGCAAAACCTGCAATGACCTGTGGCTGTTATTAAGCGTCACGCACACTGGCCGCCAGCCCCAGGCACTCGAAGAGGCGCTGACCGGCGACGTGAAACCTGAGGACGGCTTCACGCAAGGCTATCGCAACAGCTTCCGCGCGATTCCGTGGGACATGTTTTACCGGCCACCGATGTGCAGCCGAAAAACCTTGCTGGTGACCCAGACTGCGCGCGTCACCGGACCTGCCGGCGAAGAGATTTACTGCGATGAATTCGGCCGCGTCAAAGTCGAATTTCACTGGGACCGCGCCGAGCTCGACAGCGAGCGCAGCAGTTGCTGGCTGCGCGTCGCGTCCAATTGGGCCGGGGAAGGTTTCGGCTCGGTGACGATTCCGCGCGTCGGCATGGAAGTCGTGGTCACTTACCTCGAAGGCGATCCCGACCAGCCGCTGATTACCGGTTGTGTGGCCAACAAAGTCACGTCCGTGCCATACACATTGCCCGAGCATAAAAGCAAAACCGTGCTGCGCAGCAATAGCTCGCCGCATACCGGCGGCTACAACGAGCTGTCGATTGAAGACCGCGCCGGGCTAGAGCAAATCTACCTGCGCGCTGAACGCGATCTCGAACAACTGATCCTCCACGACAGCAACACCCGGATTGGCCACGACCGTCGGCAACAGGTCAGTCGCAATAGCCTCAGCCTGATCGAAGGCGACGAGGTGCATACCACCCGCGGCGTGCGCGAAACCGTGGTCGGCGGCAATGAGTTGCTGAGCATCACCGGCAACAGCAGCACCTCGGCGGGTGGCACGCTGGTGATTCAGGCGGGGGCGCAGGCCAGCCTCAATGCCGCCAATATCGTGATCGATGCAGGCGCGAGCCTGACGTTGATGGCCGGTGGTCATCACTTGCTGATTACCGCCGGCGGGATTTTCAGCAGCGTCGCCATCGTGCAGGGCGGATCGCCCGCGGCGGGCCTGCTGCCGTCCGCTGCGATGGCGGGCGCCGCGCAACCCGTCATCGGCACCGTGCGCTCCATCGTGGCCGCCGCCCGCCAGCATGCTGCGGATTTTTGCCCGCTCTGCGAAGCCTGCCTCGATGGGCAATGCAGCATGGGAGCGACCGCATGATCCTTCCCGAACAGTGGTTGCGCGCACATTCCGATCAGGGTCATTGCCTCTATCTGATGCTGGATTGCGATGGCCAACTCGATGCGCGCGACGCCTTGCTCAAAGGCCTGACAGCCGATCAATACCGTAGCGTCTACATCGGCACAGCGGCCAGTTCGCAGGCAGCCGACGGGCCGTACATTTTTCGACTCGACAGGGCTGATCATCCGATTCTCAAAACGCTGCTCGAAACGCCTGAACTGCATTGGGGTTGGCTGGCGGCCAGCACGGACGATGACATCGCGGCTATAAGCCGGCATTGGAGCGCCCGTTTGATCAGTGGTGAGCGACCGAATCAGGCGCTCTATCGCTTTCACGATAACCGCGTGCTCGGACGCGCCCTGGCGCATTTGCAATCCGAGCAATATCCAACATATCTCGGCCCGCTGGACAGCGTGTGCTACTGGCACGATGACCAGTGGATGATCACCAACAACCCCGATCCCGGCGCGCAGCCGCTGCCGGCCGAGCCACCGTGGCTGGCCATTCCCACTCCGGCGGCGACTTACGCCAGCGTGCAATTCGATAACGTTCACCGCTATCTGATGGCCGAGCACACGGACGCTTTTGCCAGGCTCGCCCAGCACCAGGACGTCAATGCATGGCTGCGCAACCTGCTTGACCTCGCTCATGCCTGGGGCTGGCGCGAACCTGAACACCTGCACTTCTTGCTGATGCAAACGTTGCAGTCGCCGGATTTTTCCGTTCCCACGTCCTGGAGCCCTCAGCCTGAGGAAACTCCGACCACTCACTTCGAGCGCCTGTATCAGGAAGCGCGTTACTGGCAGGGAGATGCCGCCTCATGAAAGACATGATTCAACACATGGTCGCCGGCGGTTGTCTGGCCGTCATCGCAGGCTGCTCGGCTATCGAGAAAACCGACAGCTTCACCCTCACCGCCGACCTGCCGCCCAACTTTGCGTACGTTGCCACGGTTTATTACAAACCGGCTGTCGGGCAGACGTGCACTGTGCCGGCAAAGGAAAACAAGGCTGACGTCTTCAACCGCGAGTGGCGTACCGAGTACCAACCCAATTCGCAGATCAGGCTCTACCAGACAGTCAATGGCTGTCTGCTCGCGTTGAGCAGCATAAGGGTGGACATCAATGCGGCCTACGGAAAGGACCGGGGGGATGTAGGGGGGGATTTCGGCGCCATTCTCGTGGGTCAGCAGCCTAATGAGCGATACAGAGGAACCTTCAATGCGTCGGGCGAGAGTGAGTTTTTTGGAGAGTGTCAGTGGTTGTTTCGCACGGCCGGTGGATTGCGGCGCATTGTGAAACTTCTCGACTGTCGCAATACCGATGCGCAAGGCATTCCGTTTGGTCCGAAGCCCCTTGTGACACTTTCCTTGGAAGAACTGGCGGAAAAAACAGTTCGGTTAAAAATCAAGTTAGCTGAAGAAGAGGAACCCGCCTGGGGAGATCAATGGGTCAAGGTGCCCGGCGGGTGGAAACGCTGTATGGGCGACAACTTTGAAGACCCATACGCCTTTTGCCGCGGCAACTATAAGGACTTCAGCTCCTTCCACATGCCGGATGGCCGCAGCTGCACCATTTATCCCGGCTGCACAGAAAGCACGGAGGTGAAGCCGTGAAGCCAAACTCGATACCAGAGCACGATAAACCGTTCATGGGTGGCGACATCCATGCGTGTCCAAAGCGTGGTCATTCAACCAGTTTTCAATTGGTGGATGAATTCGGGGACGGCAAACCCTACGCTGGGCTGGCCTATGAAGTCGTCGATTACGAAGATACTGTTCACACCGGCAGACTCGATTCCACCGGTTCCGGCAAGGTAGATAACCACTATCGAGGTGCGCTGATCCTCAAGATCAACCGAGAATATAAAGGGGGTGAGCAAACCTATTCGCTCTTGCAAGAGAGGCACCACTACCCCCTGCCCATCACCGAACTTCAAGTGCGCGCCGAGAAAACCCGATTCTTCGATAAAAGCGGCGCACGCACGCAAAACAGTCATGCAAAAGAACCCACCGATTTCTACTGCCAAGTGGAAGTCAGCGAGCTGGTTGAACAGGTGGCGCATTTGCCGCCCATATCCAAGCGTAACTTCGAGCCCGCCAACCACGTACTGTTGATGATGCGACAGCAATCGACGTGTGCGAGGGGCGAGTCGGGCACTGACATGAAGACGGCCAGACGTTTCGGCGTCGGACTCCTGCCCAACCGACACCATGTGCTCGAAGTACGCCCACTGCGGTCGTTACGTCCTGTGCTCTCTACGGCCAACGAATTTTGCGCACTGAACCTTTATCAACTGGCGTTGATGTCGACGTTGAGCTACACACCGTTCGGTCAGGATCCTGACGAGCAGCCGGTAACGTCAATGAAGGTCGCTTTTCCTACAAAACCCACCAGCGGCAACTGGTTCGGCGACGCACTGGCAACCGGAGAGGAAATTTGGCAGGTGGACGCGGGACAAAACACTGAAACGCCGTTTTATCCGCTGTATGAAGACGTTCCGTACTCCAAACGTCTGGAAATTATTCCGTTCAATCCTGAGTATTACCCGCAAGTAAATGACCCAGGACTAGAGGCTCGGCAGGAAAATCCCGCCAATGTTCACTTTCTCGACGACAGCAAGAAAAAAGGAGGAACCGATACCCAAGCCTTCATCACTCATCACGACGAGCTGTTTTTGATCGCCATACGCGGCACCAACGATCATCCATGGGACCTGCTGCGTGATATCGACGCGCATCAAGTGCCATTTATCGAAGGCGTTGGGCAAGCTCACCGAGGTTTTTACCAAGCCGCCAAAGTGGCCTATGACTTCACCACCAAATACCTCGATAAATTCCATTCCAACCAAAAACTCATCATCACCGGCCACAGCCTCGGCGGTGCCATCGCGTTGCTTCTAGCCGAGATGCTCCGCCGCCGACCAGGCTTCTCTTACGACATCCTCCTCTACACCTACGGCGCCCCCCGCGCCGCGGACCAAACCTTCGTCGATGGCGCCAGCACCCTCACCCACCACCGCATGGTCAACCACAACGACCCGATCCCCAGCGTGCCCGGCACGCAAATGGATACCAAACCGGCAGTGATGGGCGCCGGCCTCGCGGTCGGCTTCGCCAACGCGCCACTCGGCGTTTCGGTGTTCTTCGCGGGGGTAAGCAATTTGAGCGGTGAGTCGTTCGCCCACCACGGCGAACTGCATCACTTCATGCCCGTGAGGTTCGAGAATGGCGATCAAGCTTCAATCCTCTGGCAGCCGGGCTGCGAGAGCATTAACCAACGCGCTTGTAATGAATTGCTTCAGCAGAAAAACGGTTTACCGAAACATCGGGCTTTTGAACCGAGCGTTTACATACTCAATCACCTGATGGTCGGCGGTTATATCCCCAACAGTTGGGCGACGCTGCGCCGCTGGCAGGAATCGCACGAATACAAACGGCCGATCGTCACCAGCCGCGAGTTCAAATGGGTCAGCGACGCCATTCAGAGCATGATCAACCAGTTGGAAAAATCCTCCCGCGAGACGCGTCCGGATGCTTATCGGCGTGCCCATCAAGGTGCAATCGACGCCATCATTGCGGAAAAGGGCAACCTGCAGGTCACCCGGGATCGCCTGGCGACGCTGCGCAAGGTGGTCAGCAGCGCCGATGTTTACGGGCATCTGGCAACAAACCCGCAGTTACTTGCCGATACCTTGAATCGCTGGAAGGCAAATCTGGCGAACACCGCCGCCGAACAACTGGCAAGCACACCGCCAGCCGTTGAGGACAACGAACAGGTCATTGCCGCCCTGACCGGGGGGCACGCAGTCGGTACGCCGTTTCATCTGGATATCGACTCGATCATGTGAACCCGCTGCGCATAAAAAATGGGCCTGCGACTTAGTCGTCAGGCCCATCTTTCAATACGGTTCTCCCGGTGATTCAGGGAGCTCGCCGCACTTATGGATTTACGCTGTCTTTCAACGATTTGCCGGGCTTGAACGCGACGGTGTTGCTGGCCTTGATTTTGACTGGCTCACCGGTTTGCGGGTTTTTGCCGGTGCGGGCGCCGCGGTGGCGTTGCAGGAAAGTACCGAAGCCTACCAGCGTGACGCTGTCCTTGCGGTGCAGAGCGCCGGTGATTTCTTCGAGAACGGCGTTGAGAACGCGGTTCGCTTGTTCTTTGGTGAGGTCTGCTTTTTCCGCGATTGCAGCGGCGAGTTCTGGTTTACGCATTAGTGAAGCCCCTTTGACGGTTTTTTGTTGTTATGTCCGTGCTGTTCTCGTTGGAACAGCGCCCAAGGCGCCGCAGGTGCTCTACTCTGCGGCAGACGGGAGTGAGGATGGCACGCAGCGAAGAGGCGCGCCAGTCTCGGCGCGACCTTTGTAGGGGCAAAAGCGGGGTGATTCCGACAGAACGACCGGTATTTACGCCAGCAGGGCCGGAAGCTCTTTGTTCAACGCGAGTTTTTCCGTCACCGCCGCGCCTGTCAGGGCGTATCCGAGCAGTTTGCCCGAGGCATCGCGGCACAACGCCTTGATGTCAGCGCCCTGCCCTTCGACCGTCCAGACGCCTTCGGTGCCACGCGGTGGCGGCGAAACCACCAACGGGCAAACCGGGGTTTTTACGGTGATCGGCATGGCGCCATAGCTGACGGCGGTCGGGTTTCCGGCCAACGTCTGGGCCAGCGCTCTCGCACAGCTCATGAGGGGCATCACGTACAACAAATTCAGCCCATCGACCTCGGCGCAATCGCCCAAGGCGTAGATATTGGCGTGGGACGTCTTCAAATGCCGATCGACCATCACGCCGCGATTGACCTGAACGCCCGCAGCAGCCGCCAGATCAATGCGCGGGCGCAGACCGATCGCCGAGACCACCACATCGCAGGCAATCACTTGGCCGTCGGACAGATGCGCTTCGAGGCCATCGGCCGAACGCTGCAGCCGATTGAGCACCGGCCCGAGATGGAAACGTGCGCCGAGGCTTTCCAGGCCCGCCTGCACCGCAGCGGCTGCCGCCGGGTGCAGCAACGTCGGCATCACCTGTTCGCATGGCGCGACCAGCTGCACTTCGTAACCACCGAGAATCAGGTCGTTGGCGAACTCGCAGCCAATCAGGCCGGCGCCCAACACCAGCACCCGACGCTTGCCGACGGCCGCCGCGCGAAAACGTGCGTAATCTTCCAGATCGTTGATGGGGAACACCGCGTCCGCGCCATCACCTTCAATCGGCACACGCACGGTTTCCGCGCCCCAGGCAAGGATCAGGTCCCGGTAGATCACCGATTCCTCGCCGATCCACAGGCGTTTGTGGCCGGGGTCGATGCCGCTGATGCGCGTGTGGGTGCGCACTTCGGCTTTCAACTGTTCAGCCATGGCGCCCGGTTCGGACATGCTCAGACCGTCGGCGTCCTTGTTTTTGCCGAACCCGGTGGAGAGCATCGGCTTGGAGTAGGAACGCCCGTCATCGGCAGTAATCAGCAGCAGCGGGGTTTCGCCATCGAGTTTGCGAAACTCCCGGGCCAGGTTGTAGCCAGCCAGGCCGGTACCGATGATCACGACAGGTGCGTTCATTCCCAACTCCATTTTTTTTTCTTAGTTGATTTCGATCATTTCGAAATCCATCTTGCCTACGCCGCAGTCCGGGCACAGCCAGTCTTCCGGCACGTCTTGCCACAGAGTACCCGGCGCAATGCCGTCATCCGGCCAGCCGTCGGCTTCGTTATAGATCAGGCCGCAGACAATACATTGCCACTTTTTCATTCAGTCATTTCCTCAGGATTCAGGCTATTGCTGGCGCGAACGGTCGATGGGTGCAGCGTTGCCGTCCGGCTCAGGGCGTTTTGTACTGATCGGACCCGACAGATGCAAGCGCGTTCGATGCAACAGCCGGCCGGCTCAATCAAAATCGCCGGCCGACATGGTAAGCTCGCCGCCTCATTTGCTGCCAATAATGACTCACTGTGCCGCACTCAAAATCCCCCTGCC
>NZ_MKGS01000146.1:0-49739 GCF_002836905.1 Pseudomonas sp. 43NM1
TCCCCCTCCCCCTCCCCCTGCACCTGATCGTTCCGACGCACTGCGCAGGAACGATCTGCATTCTCTGATTGATATCTGCCGTTACAATGCCGCTCCCCCAAGGAGCCTGCATGTCCAACCTGATCGCCGACTGGCGCGACCGCAACACCCACCGCAAGGTCTGGGCACTCGCGGCGCCGATGATTCTCTCGAATATTTCCGTACCGCTGGTGGCGCTGGTCGACAGCACCGTGATCGGTCACTTGCCGCATGCCCATCAACTGGGCGCCGTCGCGGTCGGCGCCAGCCTGTACACCTTTCTGGCCTGGGCCATGGGTTTTCTGCGCATGGGTTCCACCGGTTTCGCCGCCCAGGCCGCCGGGCGCGGCGATGGCGCGGCGTTGCGCCAAGTGCTGTTGCAAGGCCTGCTGCTGGCGCTGGGTCTGGCGATTGTACTCGGCGCGCTCGGCGTGCCGTTGAGCGGTATCGCGCTGCACTTCATGCAACCGTCGGCGGAACTCGAGCAACTGACCCGCGAATTTTTCCACACCCGACTCTTCGGCCTCCCCGCCGCGCTGGCGAGTTATGCGCTCGTGGGCTGGTTCCTCGGCACCCAGAACGCGCGGGCGCCGCTGGCGATTCTGCTGAGCACCAACCTGGTCAACATCGCGCTCAACCTGTGGTTCGTCCTTGGGCTGGATTGGGGCGTGGTCGGTTCGGCTCGCGCCTCGGTGATCGCCGAATGGACCGGCGCACTGATCGGCCTGTTGATGACCCGCAAAGCGCTGCGCGCCTACCCCGGCCACATTGCCTGGGCAGCGCTGAAGCTGTGGCAGAGCTGGCGCCCGTTGCTGGCGGTGAACCGCGACATCTTTATTCGCAGCCTCGCGCTGCAATCGGTGTTTTTCCTGATCACCGTGCAAGGCGCGCGGCTCGGCGATGCGACGGTGGCGGCGAATGCGCTGCTGCTCAACGGTTTGCTGCTGACCGCGCACGCCCTCGACGGCCTCGCCCACGCCGTCGAAGCCCTGTGCGGGCACGCCATCGGTGCGCGTGATCGGCAAGCGTTGCGCCGTTCACTGGTGGTTGCCGCAGGCTGGTCACTGATCGCCAGCGTTGGTTTCGCCGTGCTGTTCCTGTTGGCCGGGCACTTGTTTATCGAGATGCAAACCGACATTCAGAGCGTGCGCGACACTGCGTTCATTTACCTGCCGTACCTCGCCGCCCTGCCGCTGATTGCAGTCTCAAGTTACCTGCTCGACGGTTTGTTCATCGGCGCCACCCGCGCCCGGGAAATGCGCAACGGCATGCTGCTGACGGTGCTCTTGGTGCTGCCGTTCGCCTGGGCGCTGCAAGGCTTGGGCAACCACGGCTTGTGGATAACGTTTCTGCTGTTCATGGTGCTGCGCAGCGTGACGCTCGGCGTGATTGCCTGGTACCTGCGC
This sequence comes from Pseudomonas sp. 43NM1, assembly GCF_002836905.1. Classification (NCBI taxonomy): domain Bacteria; kingdom Pseudomonadati; phylum Pseudomonadota; class Gammaproteobacteria; order Pseudomonadales; family Pseudomonadaceae; genus Pseudomonas; species Pseudomonas sp. 43NM1. The sequence goes on from NZ_MKGS01000146.1 coordinate 1,425, forward strand.
CGCAACGACGGCTGGTTCAGCGGCCGCGCTCACTGAGTCGGCGTGGTTTTGACGAACACGCTGATTTCCTCCAGCACCGGCGCCAAACCACGCATCGGCCGCGACAGCGTCGCTACCAGCGTGGCGTGGCCGGTGCGCGAATAATAACGATCCTGCACCGGCACGCCCGCCGCCCGCAGCTTGCTCGCCAGGCCTGCGGTATTGCGCGTCGGGTCGACCAGTTTGTCCTCAGTGGCCGCCATCAGTAACGCCGGCGGCGAACCGCGCCGCACCAGATTGATCGGCTGCGACTGCGGCGGCGAGTTCGGCCAGAAAAACACCGGACGCACCTGTGGATTCTCGATCGGCAGAAAATCATACGGCCCGGCCAGCCCGATCCAGCCACTCAAATCCTGCGGCGACATGCCCTGCGCGCCCAGCAATTTCGGCTCCAGCGCCAGCATCGCCGCGTTGTAAGCGCCGGAACTGTGGCCCATCAGGAACAGCCGTTTCGGGTCGCCGGAAAACTCGCCAATGTGCGCGTGGGCCCACGCCACTGCGCTGGCGCTGTCGTCCAGAAACAGCGGATAACGCACCTGCGGATACAAGCGATAATCCGCCAGCACCACGACGATGCCACGAGACGCGAGCGCCTCGCCGACAAAGCTGTAGTCGCTGCGCGAACCGCTGTTCCAACTGCCGCCATAAAAAAACACGACTACCGGCGCATTCGCCACGTGCTGTTTGGGCGTATATACATCGAGTTTTTGCCGTGGATCGCTGCCGTAAGCGATGCCTTCGGTCTTGTCGAAAGTGTCGTCGGGGGTCAGCGCATTCAGGGTTTTCAGGGGCGAGCACGCGGCCACCGCGGCCAATAATGTCGCGCCGATCAAAGCCGTAAGCAGTTGCCGGATTGCGCTCGCCATGTGGGTGAATCCTCGTTATCAGGGAAAATCGCCCTGCCAGAACCGGCGCAGGTGCTCGAGTCGTTCGCGCTGGCTCAGCCCGGGCAAAAAGGCCTGCTCGGGCAGCGCATCGGGGCATTGCAGGCGCAACCACAACCAGTCATCCAGCACCGGCCGTTCGCTGAAGCCCAGCGCCAGGCCTTCCTGAACATGGGACCACAGGCGGTTGTAATCAGTGCCAGTGGATCGACTCCAATGCCAAGTGTGTTGCTCGAGCAAACAACATTGGAGTCTTTCCTGTTGGCGAACGCTGAGGTTTTCCTCGATGGCCAGAGGGCTTACGGCCAATCGTGGATTGAGCAATTGCTGCCAGCCCTGGCTGCCAATCGCGCGGTCGGCCCACGTGCCGCCAAACCAGCGCAACTGGTTGATCGGACCGAGCCAGCGGGTCAACTCCTCGGCATCGCAGGCATCGAAGAAATAGCTCGCGCAGTGCGGATTGTAGTAATTGAGCAGCGCCCGATGGTGCAGGCCGACGCTGACCATCAGCATGCGCCGCAGGTGCGCGAGCAATTGCGCCACCGAGGCGTCACTCTCCAGCAGCAGACCTTGCCACGCACGCGGTTCGGCGTAGCAGCGCTCGAGCAATTGCGCCTGATCGCGCAACTCGACCAGCGCCGGACCTTGTTCGCGCAGCGGATGCAGCTCGGTGCCTTCGAACAGCCAGAAGCAGCGCAAACCGACGAATTGGTCCTGCAACAGCGCCGCCATTCGCGGCGCACCCGGCACATCCAGCAGCAACCAATGCGTGGCCGCCGCCGGCGTCTGCACGCCGATCATGCCGCACCGCTCTGGCCGAACAGCGTGGCGGTCCGGCAGGTGCAGACGCTTTCCCGACAATGCCGAAAACTGCCTCCGCCGGGCAGCAAACACAGCAACACCAAGGGTTCGCTCGATTGCAGCAAGGCCAGCAAACCGTCGGGCGCCTCGCTGGGCAGCAGCATCGGCGGTTCAATTGCGTCGATGGCGGACGGGCTGTTGAGCAGGCCGGTGATCAGCGGTTGATCCGGATCGCCGCCAATGAAGCTGACCACCACTTCAGTCCCCGCCGGCCATGACGCAAACGCCGCACTTTGCAATTCGGGCGCCAACGGCAGCCAGCAGTGATCGGATTTGGCGCCCTCGCCCTGATAGAGCCAGTCGAACTGCACGGCAATCGGTCGAGACGGCTCGGGACGCAGTTCTCCAACGTCCACCACCCAAGCCCTTTGCAGGCTGAGCATGCGCGGTTTCGCCAGCCGCTGCGGGGTGATCAACGGCGCCTCGCAGGGAATCGCTCTGATCGTGTTGGCGTAGAGAAACTGCGGATCCTGAGTGCCGCGATGTTCAACTTCGATCAGCCGCCACAGGCGATTGCGCTGGTTGAACGGCTCAGCGGACAACGGCATCAATTGACCGCTGCGCAACGTCGCCAACTCGGTGCAACCCTCAGTCACCGGGACCTTTTGCACGCCCATTTGCACTTCGAATCGGCTCAGCAGCACCGTGTCGCCGTGGTCGTGAAAGACCCGTTCTTCAGCAGTTTCCGACGGCGCCTGAGCGTCGTTGACGATCAGGCAGTGCCCGCGCCGGGAATGTTCGAAGCAGTAGTGCAGACCTTCTTCGGCGCACAGGCGCTGGAAAAACTGCAGATCCGACTCGCGGTACTGCGTGCAGAAGTCCCGCACCGGATAGTCCGCGCTCAATTGCAGGCGCCAATCCTTGCCGACAATCCCGTGCTCCTTGAGCACTTGGCGAAGAATCTGCGGCACCGAGCGCGCACTGAAAATCCGTTGGCTGAAACGCTGGCCCAGGCACGCCAGTTTCGGCCCCAAGCGCACACGACACAGCCGCGCGGCGTGGCCATGTTCGCGTTGTTCGATTTGATGAAATTGGCCGTGGATACCGTCTCCCGAAGCGTCGAAGTGCAAAAACGCTACGCGGTACAGCAGGCTGGCGAGGTCAAGGAAGGGGTCATTGATGAGTAAGTCCACCTCGAACACAAACGGTTCGCTGATGGCTTCATTGCCGGTAAAGGCCAGGACCTCAAAGGCGTCGGGCAGGCCCGCGACATCCAGACGAAATAACGGTTCGTTGACTGGATCGAACATCGGCGATTCTCTACTGGAGGGGCGGCTGGGGATTCTCGCTGAGAGACATGGCCGCGTAGAGTGCCGAAATACAACTTAGGAAATGACCTACGTGAAAAGAAGACGACTTCGCTTTAATAGCCGTTGAAGTCAGTTTTTTCGCATAAAAACAACGAATCGTCGCACCAGGTCATCTGAAATTTCCCACTGAGCGCGGGACACATTCAGACAACCCGGTGAAACGCTGCCTTACCTCAAGAAGAGAGGTAGGAAGAACGCGTCAGGCCCAGGCGCAAAGCGTCGAGGAACTGCGTACGTTCGCCGGCAGTGATGCGCGCGCTGGCGCACTTGTCGCGGTAGTGAGTCATCAACTCTTCCGGCGACAAGTGCACGTAACGCAGCATGTCTTCGATCGTGTCGTGGGTCTCGATACCGGCGTGGTAAACGCTGCCATCGTCGTTCTGGTAGATGTTCACCGAATCGGTGTCACCGAACAGGTTGTGCATGTCGCCGAGGATTTCCTGGTAAGCGCCGACCAGGAAAATACCCAGCAGGTAGTCTTCGCCCTCATTCAAACCGTGGACCGGCAGGCTGGTTTCGATGCTCTGCTCGTCGACGTATTGCTTGATCTTGCCGTCGGAGTCGCAGGTCAGGTCCTGCAATACCGCGCGGCGCAGCGGCTCTTCGTCGAGACGGTGCAGCGGCAGGATCGGCAGTACCTGGCCGATGGCCCAGGTGTCCGGCAGGCTCTGGAATACCGAGAAGTTGCAGATGTACTTGTCGGCGAGCTTGTCGTTGAGTTCGTCGAGCACTTGGCGGTGCGAACGCTGACGCGCTTTCAACGAGTTGTGCAAACGACGGCACACGGCAAAATAGCACTGCTCGGCGAGGGCTTTCTGTGCCAGGGTCAGCTTGCCATCGGCGTACTGGGCGGCGATGTCGCTCATGTAGTGCGTGGCGCGCCAGTAGGTTTCGGTGACCATTTCAATGTCGGTCGGGCCCAGCAGGTCAACCAGCCACTGCACGGTTTCCGGCAGTTCTTCTTTGTTGTCGATCTTCGGCACGTCGTCGTTGTGTTTCTCGACGTCGGTGACTTGCACCACCAGCATGGCGTGGTGCGCGGTCAGGGAACGGCCGCTTTCGGAGAAGATGTTCGGGTGCGGCAGGCTCTGCGCGTCGCAGAATTCCTTGAGCATGCCGACCACGACACCGGCGTAATCGTCCATGTCGTAGTTGATCGAACTGGCGTTACGCGAGTGCGTACCGTCGTAGTCGACGCCCAAACCGCCGCCGACGTCGATGTGATCGACCGGCAGGCCAAGGTTGCGCAATTCGCCGTAGTAACGGATCGCTTCCTTGAAGCCGTGCTGGTAATCAGCCAGGTTGGCAATCTGCGAACCCATGTGGAAGTGCAGCAGGCGAATGCCCTGGTCGAGGCCGGCAGCGCGGAAACGCTCGACCACCGACAGCAATTGCGCCGCCGACAGACCGAATTTGGATTTCTCGCCGCCGGTGTCCGCCCACTTCGACGATGCCAGCGACGACAGGCGAACGCGCAAGCCAACCTGCGGCTTGACCTTCAGCGAGGCGGCTTCTTCGATCACCAGCTCAACTTCGGATTCTTTCTCGATGACGATGAACACGTTGTGGCCGAGTTTCTGCCCGATCAGCGCCAGACGGATGAACTCGCGGTCCTTGTAACCGTTGCAGACGATGGTGCCGCCCTTCGGCGCCAATGCCAGCACGGCCAGCAGTTCAGGCTTGGAGCCGGCTTCCAGACCGATGGAAACGTTCTGGGTGGCGATGATGTTTTCGATCACCGCTTCCTGCTGGTTGACCTTGATCGGGTACAGCGCGGTGTATTTGCTCTGGTACTCAAGACGCTCGATGTTCGAATCGAAGGCGCCCGTCAGCTGACGCACGCGGTCTTGCAGGATGTCCGGGAAACGCACCAGCAACGGCAAGGACAAGCCGCTTTTGCGCAGCAGGTCGACTTGTTCGAAGAGGTCGATAGGCGAACTGGTCGGACCGTTCGGACGGACTTCTACGCGACCGGCTTCATTGATCGCGAAATATCCGGCCCCCCAATGGCGGATCCCGTAAACACTGCGGCTGTCCGCAACTGTCCATTGGCTGCCATCGTCTTTGCGTGTGCGTCGTACGGACATTGAAGTCCCCTATAAAGAAGTCATAGAGCGTCGCCTGGGTTCAGGCCGGCGCAGTCTAAAGAGTGAAAATGACGATTAGCCTGCATGTAAGGGCCATAGACCTCACATTCAGCGCTGAGTTTAGTAACCGGTCAGAACAGGCTCTGTGAAAACCATGTGGGCGACGCCAGTCCCGAGTGCATTCGAGGCTGGATCAAGCCGAGGGTGGTTTTCACAGAGGCTGCTAGCCGCCGGACTTCTTCGCTTTGAAACCGTGTTTGATCAGCTCGGCCAAGAGTAGCTCGACATGATCGCCCTGGATCTCAATGATTCCGTCTTTCAGCGCCCCGCCCGTGCCGCAACGCTTTTTCAGCGTGGTGGCGAGGTCCTTGAGCGCCTCTTCGGCCAACGGCACGCCGGTGATGGTGGTCACCGTTTTGCCGCCACGGCCCTTACTTTCGCGACGCACGCGGGCAATGCCGTCGCCGGCCGGGATCACGGTTTGTTTGCAGATACAGGCGTCCACCGGTTTGCTGCAATCGGGGCAATGACGACCTGCGTCGGTGGAAAATACCAGGCCACCAAGGGCGGCGAAGGATGCGGCTTTTTTGGCCACCGGCAATCCTCTTCGGAGGACAAAGACTGGCCGCGGCAACCCGGGAGGGCGCCATCGACCGCGAAGCCCCACTCAGGCAGGGGCAGCGCTACTGGACCGGTAAACCCTGTAGGAGCGAAGCTTGCTCGCGAAAGCGGTGTGTCAGGCCCAACCATTGTGGATGTGCCGCCGCCTTCGCGAGCAAGCTTCGCTCCTACAAAGAGCAATACCGGTTCAGTTTGAAAAGGTCGCGCAGTGTAACGGCAAAAAGCCGACTTGCTAAGAGCCAATCGGCGCCATTTCATGCCTCTTTTGCGACGTGGTTTTCCTGCGCCTTGAGATAACGCTTGAGCGCGGCCAGAGAGTCCGGGCAGTAAGGCTTTTGCTGGATTTCCTCGAGCACCTGATCGACGGGAATAAAGCGCGCTTCGAGCACCTCTTCCGGTTGCAGGATCAACGGCCCATCCCACACTGCCGAAAATGCCGAACACCACAGCCGACTCTCGCTGTCCTCGAAGTAAAAATGGTCATGAGCGGTCAGTTCGACGCCGCTCACGCCCAATTCTTCTTCGAGTTCACGGGCCGCCGACTCGGCGTAAGTCTCGTCAGCCTGGACCATGCCGCCCGCCGCCACATCCCAAAACCCCGGATAGATAGCTTTGCTCAGCGTGCGCCGGTGCACGCACAGTTCACCGGCCGAGTTGAACAGCATGATGTAGGTGCCGCGCCCGATCAGCCCACGCTCGCGCAAGTCGCTGCGCACCAGGCCGCCGAGCAGGTTGTCGTGCTCGTCGACCCAGGCGATCTGTTCAGCATCCGAGGCCGCGCGATGGGCGGCCTCTCTGGCGTTATCAACCATCTATCAGCCCTGGTTGAGCAGTTGACGCAAATCGATCACGGCCGCGTTGGCCCGCGAAATGTAGTTGGCCATGACCAGCGAGTGGTTGGCCAACACGCCGAAGCCGCTGCCATTGAGGATCATCGGGCTCCACACCGGCTCTTGCGACGCTTCCAGTTCACGGATGATCTGGCGCACGCTGACCGTGGCGTTCTTCTTCGCCAACACGTCGGCGAAGTCGACTTCGATGGCGCGCAGCAGATGCGACAAGGCCCAAGCCTGACCGCGCGCTTCGTAGAACACGTTATCGATTTGCATCCACGGGGTTTCGACGATTTCTTCGTCAACCTGCGGCACCTGGCCCGGCACGATCACTTCGGTTTTCAGCGAAGTGTTGAGCTTGACCCGACCAACACTGGCGGACAGGCGTTGCGACAACGAACCCAGACGTGTGCCGACATCGCCGAGCCAGTTGTTGAGGTTGTCGGCGCGGGCATAGAACAGCGCGTTTTTCTGTGCCGGATCGGACAGGCGAGCCTGATAACGGCTCAGGGAATTGATCCCTTCCTGATATTCCGACTCGCTGGAGGGCAGGATCCAGCTCTTGTTGTCGAAGTTGAAACGCGGCTCGGCGCGCGCCAGATCAGCGTCTTCCGCCGACTGCGACTGCGAACGGGCGAAGTCTTTGCGCAGTGCCCGCGTCAAGTCGCGGACCTGGACCAGCACGCCATATTCCCAGCTCGGCATGTTGTCCATCCACAGGCCCGGCGGGAAACGGTCGTTGGAAATGTAGCCGCCCGGTTTGCTCAGCAACGTGCCGGCCACCGATTTGAGGGTTTCCACCGTGGTGTAACCCACCACCATCTGCCGGCCGTCGCGTTCAGCAGCGACCTGGGCATTTTGCTGCACCGGGAACAGGTCGGGCTCTTCGCTCCAATACCAGCCCAAACCAATCGTCACCAACAGATAAATGGCAATCAGCGTCAGCAGCGCTCGGCTGAACAACAGGCCGCTGACATAGCTGCGGGTGGCCGATTTCGGTTCAGCGGCACGTTCAGGCGCACTGCCCGCGCGGTTCTTCCAGTCCAGCATGGCGATATCCTTTCAATCACTTGAGTTCATCGGTTCGACCACAACCCTACGCCATCGTGCCGCTGATTACCGCGCCTAAATCTCGCGCGAAACAGCGAGCCATACAATCGCGCCGTGGCCGCCCAACTATAAATGAAGCACAGTCTTGTAGCAGCTGACGAGCCTGCGAGGCTGCGTTCGGCTGCGCAGCAGTCGTGAAACCTGTGCACGAGGTCCTCCTGGAGCACCGAGCTGCCTGATTTCACGACGGCTTCGCCGCCGAACGCAGCCTTCGGCAGCTGCTACAAGAAACCTTGGCGACCAGTCGGTCACGAACTGAATGAGGTCGCTTTCGAGATTATTGACGTGCGACACTCATGTGATTGAAAAGAGATGCTAGCATAGAGCCACCAGTCGATCTCAGCATGCACCCTAACTAGTAGTCAGGATATGACCGAGCCAGAAGACCCCAGCCGTGAGCGCCTCAAGCACCATTTTGCCCAGCGGGTAATTCATCAGGCACGTCAGATTCTTGAGATATGGCAGCGCCTGCAACGCAGCGAGTGGTCCACCACCGATTTGTCCGAGCTGAGCGAAGCCAATCTGCGCCTGCTGCGCTTCGCCGAACGCTTCGAACAACCCGAGCACTCGCAACTGGCGCGCCTGATCGGCCAGTCGCTGGAAGCCGTGGACGCCAATCGCGGGCGCCTGAGCAGCGGCCTGATCACCGACCTCAACCGTTTAATGCAGCGCCTGTCGCGCACCGGCCTGCGTCACGGCGATCAACTCGACCAGACTTTTCTGCCGCCACTGCGCAAGCCGATCTACGTGATGCTGCAAGATCACGATCGCGCCGAGCGCCTGGCCAAACAACTGGAATTCTTCGGGCTCAGCGCGCAATCGCTGGACAGCGTCGCAGCGTTTCGCTCTTCGATGGTCGAGCGCTTGCCGGCGGCGATCGTCATGGATGTCGACTTCAGCGGTCCCGGCGTCGGCCTGCAATTGGCCGCCGAGGCCCAGGTTGGCCTCGACGAGCCGCTGCCACTGCTGTTCTTCAGCCTGCTCGAAACCGATACCCCGACCCGCCTCGCCGCAGTGCGCGCCGGTGGCCAGGAATTTCTCACCGGCACCCTCGAAGCGTCGAGCCTGCTGGAGAAAATCGAAGTCCTGACCTGCGTCGCGCAGTACGAACCTTATAAAGTGCTGATCATCGACGACTCCCGCGCCCAGGCCCTGCACACCGAGCGCCTGCTCAACAGCGCCGGGATTGTCACGCGAACCTTGATCGAACCGATTCAGGCAATGGCTGAACTGGCGGACTTCCAGCCCGACCTGATCATCCTCGACATGTACATGCCGGCCTGCACCGGCACCGAGTTGGCCAAGGTCATTCGCCACAACGACCGCTACGTCAGCGTGCCGATCATTTATCTGTCGGCCGAAGACGACCTCGACAAGCAGCTCGACGCGATGAGCGAGGGCGGCGACGACTTCCTGACCAAACCGATCAAGCCACGCCACCTCATTACCACCGTGCGCAACCGCGCGGCGCGCGCGCGCAATCTCAAGGCGCGGATGGTGCGCGACAGCCTGACCGGTTTGTACAACCACACGCACATTCTGCAATTGCTTGAAGACTGCTCGTTCCGCGCCCGCCGCGAGAACAAGCCGCTGAGTTTTGCGATGCTCGACATTGATCATTTCAAACGGGTCAACGACAGCCACGGCCACCCGATGGGCGACCGCGTGATCAAAAGCCTGGCGCTGTTTCTCAAACAGCGACTGCGCAAGACCGACTTCATCGGCCGTTACGGCGGCGAAGAATTCGCCATCGTCATGCCCGACACCGATGTCGAATCGGCGCACAAAGTGCTCGACGAAATCCGTCAGCGCTTCGCCGAAATTCATTACCCGGCCAAACCGCAGGACCTCTGGTGCACGTTCAGCGCCGGGGTGGTTGAGCTGCGCGAAGACTCCGACAGCCTGATGATGGCCAGCCAGGCGGACGAAGCGCTGTACCGCGCCAAGCATGCCGGACGCAACCGCGTACAAGCCGCGCACGCGTCAAAGCAAAGTGCCACTTTTTCATCGGAATTCACCGGTTCGGTCATAACCCTGTAATACAAACGCAATAAATTCAGGCGCTTACCATTCTGCCGTTGGTAGATCCGATATGCGCCTGAAGCTCCTGACCAACCTCAATACCCTCCTGCTCGTCGCCGTGTGCGTCGCCCTCGGCGCCACTTTGTGGTGGTCGCAGAAAGCTCTGGAACGCCCATATCTGTTGATGGAGCGTTACCTCGGGCTGTCGCAGCAATTCCAGAATGAAGTGGCGCGCAACGTCGAAGACTACCTGTCGAGCGGCGATGCCCTGCGCCTGAGCAGCGCCAGTCAGGCCATCGAAGGGTTGAACGGCGAACTCGCGCAACTGCCGCCAGCGCTCGCCGACACCTTGCGCCCAAGCCTGTCGGGCCTGGAAGCATTCAGCAAAACCGACCTGCTGGCCGCCGGCAAACTCGCCGGTGATCCGCAGGCGCTGCTGCTGCAAGCCGAACGCGAAATCAGCGCCAGCCTCGAGCAACTCAGCCAGTACGCCAGCGCTAACGCGACGTACCTGGCGCCGTTGCTCAACGCTTCCCAGCACTTGGGCAAACTGTCGCTGGCGCGGGACAAACTGGTCAGCAGCGGCCGCAGCGAATTGGCCGCCGACGTCGAGCGCGAAGTCGCCAACCTTCGCGCGCAAGCGCAGTTGCTGGAGGCATTGCCGCTGCTCGGGGTGACCAGCAGCAGCGAATCGAACACTGATGATTTCGCGAACATGATGGGCCTGGAAAGCAACGAAAAAACCGTCGCCGAAGATGCTGGCGTCGGCCTCAAACGCGAACTCAACAGCTTGCTCACGCGCTACCCCGCCGAACTGGCGCGCACTCGTGAGCAAATCCACAAACGTGCCGAACTCAGCGCCGCGACGCATGTGAAAATCGCCGCCGTGCAACAGGCCATCGCCGGCCTGGAACCGGCGGTGCGCGCCCAGCACGGGCAGATTCAGGGCGAAGTGCGCTTGATTCAGGGATTGATGATCGGCCTGATCCTGCTGATCGCGCTGCTCATCGACACTTTGCAGCGACGCCTGGCGCGCACGCTGACCAATCTCGCACCGGCGCTCTCGACCTGGGCCGAGGGCGATTTCAGCCAGGACATTCAACTGGGCAAAACCAATCGCGAATTGCATGACATTCAAGCCTCGCTGAATCGCTTGCGCGCTTATCTGGTGGATATGGTCGGGACCATTCGCCTGAATGCCGAACAGGTCGCCGGCAGCAGTCGCACCCTCGCCGAGTTGAGCAACGACCTGCACAGCGGCGCCGAACATCAGGCCGGCGATACTGCGCTGATCCGCGATTCGCTCGGTGAACTGGAAGCGACCATCCTGCAAGTCGCCGGCGATGCGAGCCAGGCGGCCGACGCCAGTCGCAATGCCGGATTGGCGGTGCAGCAGGGACAGAAAGTCATTGGCCTGAGCCTCACTGGGTTGCATGCGCTGGTCGGCGAAGTGCAGGGCAATGCGCAGATGATCGAACACTTGGCCGAGGAGTCGGCGACCATTGGCGGCGTGCTGACGGTGATTCGCTCGATTGCCGATCAGACCAATCTGCTCGCGCTCAACGCCGCGATTGAAGCCGCCCGCGCCGGGGAGATGGGCCGGGGTTTTGCGGTGGTCGCCGAGGAAGTGCGCTCATTGGCGCAGCGCACCGCTGGCGCCACAGCGGAAATCCAGACCTTGATCGCCGGCCTGCAAACCGCCGCGCGGCAATCGGTGGAAGGCATGCGCGCTCAGGTCGAACACGCCGAAGCCACCGCCAATCAGGCACAAGCGGCGGACGGCGCGCTGGATAAAATCGTCGGCGCGATCCAGACCATTGCCGACACCGCCGTGCGCATCGCCGATGTCACCGCGCAGCAGAGCGGCGCGGTCAGCGAGATTCGCGACCACAGCGAGCGGATCCACCAGCTGGGCGGGGATAACCTGCTGCGGATTGGCGAGGGGCGCGAGCAAGGGGAGAATTTGCTGGTGCTGGGCGGGCGATTGCATACGGCCGTTCAGGCTTTCCGCGTCTGATCGATCGCCATCGCGAGCAAGCTCGCTCCCACATTGGAATGCGCACCCCTGTGGGAGCGAGCTTGCTCGCGATGGCGTCAGAACAATCACCACAACACTCCCGGCCCTGCACACCCGCCGACTGTCCGCTATCATGCCCGCACTTCCGACACGCGAGATCGTCATGCGCCGTTTGCTTTGCCTGCTGCTTTTAGTGCTCGCCCTGCCGGCCTCCGCCGCCGGGTTGCTGGACACTCGGCCCAGTTCGACGTTGGGCTCGATCAACAACAGCGCCGACTTCCTGCCGGTGCGCGAAGCCTTTCAGTTGAGCCTGGTGGAAAGCACCGCGCAGACCATCAAGCTGCGTTTCGTCGCCGCCGACGGTTATTACCTCTACCGCCACCGCTTCCAGTTTCGCGCCGACCCGGCCGACGTCGCGCTCGGCGCCGCGCAATTGCCCAACGGTGAAAAGAAGCACGATGAATACTTCGGCGACGTCGAGGTGTACCACGCGATTCTCGATGTCGAACTGCCGCGCAGCGATCCGCGCGCCTTCACGCTGGTCGTGACCTATCAGGGCTGCGCCGACAAAGGCCTGTGTTATCCGCCGGAAACCGAGCGCTTGCGCATCGACGGCACTGGCGCCGTCGCCGCTGATCCAACCGCTGCTAGGACGGCCAACTGGAGCTGGCGTGAACTGGCGCTCTTCTTCCTCGCCGGTCTTGGCCTGACTTTCACGCCTTGCGTGCTGCCAATGCTGCCGATCCTCTCCAGCGTGGTGTTGCGCGGGCAGATCGGCGGGCTGCGCGGTTTCAATCTGTCGCTGGCTTACGTGCTGCCGATGGCCGCGTGTTTTGCCTTGCTTGGTGCGTTGATGGGGATGTTCGGCGCGCAGCTCAATCTGCAGGCGCGGCTGCAATCGGCCTGGGTTCTGGTGCCGTTCGCGATGTTTTTTGCGGTGTTTGCGCTGGCGATGTTCGGCGTCTTTGAGCTGAAACTGCCGCACTTCATCAGCAGCCGCCTCGACCGGATTGCCGGGCGCACCGAAGGCGGCTCGTTATGGGGCGCGGCGGTGCTCGGCGTGGTGTCGAGCCTGCTGGTGTCGCCCTGTGTTTCCGCGCCACTGGCCGGCGCCTTGCTGTACATCAGCGCCAGCGGCGACGCGCTCGGCGGCGGGTTGAAGTTGTTTGTACTCGGCTTGGGCATGGGCACCCCGCTGCTGTTGGTCGCGACCGGCGGCGCAGCCTGGTTGCCGAAAAGCGGCCCGTGGCTGATCTATGTGAAAAACGCGATTGGCGTGCTGTTGCTGGCCTTGGCGATTGGCTTGCTCAGCCGTGTCGTGCCGGGTCAGGTCACGTTGCTGCTGGTCGGTTTGTTGTGGGGCGGCGTCGGTCTGTTCCTCGGCGCGTTGGAATTCGTCTACAAACCACCGCGCAAACGCCTCGGCCAATTGCTTGGCGTGTTCCTGCTGTTTTACGCGATGGCTTGCTGGTACGGCGCGTTCAGCGGTCAGGGCGATGTGCTCAATCCGCTCGGCAGAACCGCGCCAGTGGTCAGCAGCGGCCAAGCGCAATCGGCTAATACCTGGCAAACCGTCAGCACCCCGGCCGACCTTGATCGCGCGCTCGCGCAAGCGAAATCCGCCGGCACGCCGCTGCTGCTGGACTGGTACGCCGACTGGTGCATCAGCTGCAAAGTTATCGAACGCGAAGTGCTTAACGACCCGAAAGTCGTCGAACGGCTGCAAGGTTATCGACTGATTCGCTTCGACATCACCGCCAGCAACGCCGAACAACGAGCGCTGCTCGACCGCTACAAATTGTTCGGCCCGCCAGCGTTGATGTTCTTCGGCAAGGACGGCGCCGAACGCGCCGATGTGCGAGTGATCGGCGAGATCAATGCGCAGGACTTCGCCGAACGTGTCGCGAAGGCAAATGACCGGATTTAATCAGGCGGTCACAAATTTTGCGCAAACATCGGCCATCGTGCTGGCTATTGCATAGAACTGGACAGTCACAAAGGCTTTGCGGCATAGTCGCCGGGTTCTGACAACTGCACTCTGACAATTGCACCTGAATAACAAGGAACAGCAGATGGCAACGCTACTGGTTCTGCACGGACCCAACCTGAATTTGCTCGGCACCCGTGAACCGGGCACCTATGGCGCTACGACACTGGCGCAGATCAACCAGGACCTGGAACGCCGTGCCCGTGAAGCCGGCCATCATTTGCTGCACTTGCAGAGCAACGCCGAGTACGAATTGATCGATCGCATCCACGCTGCTCGCGGCGAAGGTGTGGACTTCATTCTGATCAATCCAGCAGCATTTACTCACACAAGTGTCGCATTACGTGACGCGCTGCTGGCGGTGAGCATCCCATTCATCGAAGTGCATTTGTCTAACGTGCACAAACGCGAACCTTTCCGCCATCACTCTTACTTCTCCGACGTAGCGGTGGGAGTGATCTGCGGCCTTGGCGCCAGCGGTTATCGACTGGCCCTGGAGGCCGCCCTGGAACAGCTTGAAAGACCGGCAACGGCTTGAACCACAAGCGTTAAACGCCCCTGACCGACCCTTGGGAGTTGATGATTCATGGATATCCGTAAAGTTAAGAAATTGATCGAATTGCTGGAAGAGTCCGGCATCGACGAGCTCGAGATCAAGGAAGGCGAAGAGTCCGTTCGCATCAGCCGTCACAGCAAGACCCCGGCTCAGCAGTATTACGCTCCTGCGCCAATGCACGCTCCAGCCCCAGCGCCTGCCGCTGCTGCTCCGGATGCTGCCGCTCCTGCTGCACCGGCCGCACCCGTACTGAACGGCACCGTTGCCCGTTCGCCGATGGTCGGCACGTTCTACCGCAAGTCTTCGCCGTCCTCGCCGTCCTTCGTTGAAGTCGGCCAGACCGTGAAGAAAGGCGACACCCTGTGCATCGTCGAAGCCATGAAGATGATGAACCACATCGAAGCTGAAACCAGCGGTGTGATCGAATCCATCCTCGTCGAAGATGGCCAGCCGGTTGAGTACGACCAACCCCTGTTCACCATCGTTTGAACCGCGGAGAGACTTTGATGACTGCGAAGTTGGAAAAAGTTCTGATCGCCAACCGCGGTGAGATCGCCCTGCGGATCTTGCGTGCCTGCAAAGAGATGGGCATCAAGACCGTCGCCGTTTATTCCACGGCTGACAAAGAGCTGATGCACCTGGGTCTGGCGGACGAATCCGTCTGCATCGGTCCGGCATCGGCTGCAAAGTCTTACCTGCACATTCCGGCGATCATCGCCGCAGCTGAAGTGACCGGCGCTACCGCCATTCACCCAGGCTACGGTTTCCTCGCGGAAAACGCCGATTTCGCCGAACAGGTCGAGAACTCCGGTTTTGCCTTCATTGGCCCGAAAGCCGACACCATTCGCCTGATGGGCGACAAAGTTTCGGCCAAGCACGCCATGATCGCTGCCGGCGTACCGACTGTTCCGGGTTCTGACGGCCCGCTGCCGGAAGACGAAGAAACCGCTTTGCGCATTGGTCGCGAAGTCGGTTATCCGGTGATCATCAAAGCCGCTGGCGGCGGTGGTGGTCGCGGCATGCGCGTTGTGCATAAAGAAGAAGACCTGATCGACTCGGCCAAACTGACCCGCTCCGAAGCAGGCGCGGCGTTCGGCAACCCGATGGTCTATCTGGAAAAATTCCTGACCAACCCACGTCACGTGGAAGTCCAGGTACTTTCCGACGGCCAGGGCCACGCCATCCATCTGGGCGACCGCGATTGCTCGCTGCAACGTCGTCACCAGAAAGTTCTCGAAGAAGCGCCGGCACCGGGCATCGACGAGAAGGCTCGTGCTGAAGTCCTCGCTCGCTGCGTCAAGGCGTGCATCGACATCAACTACCGTGGCGCAGGCACTTTCGAGTTCCTGTACGAGAACGGCGCGTTCTATTTCATCGAAATGAACACCCGCGTTCAGGTTGAGCACCCGGTTTCGGAAATGGTCACCGGCATCGACATCGTCAAGGAGATGCTCAGCATCGCCGCTGGCAACAAGCTGTCGTATACCCAGGAAGACGTTGTCATCCGCGGTCACGCACTTGAATGCCGGATCAACGCCGAAGACCCGAAAACCTTCATGCCGAGCCCAGGCACGGTCAAGCATTTCCACGCTCCGGGCGGCAACGGCGTTCGCGTCGATTCGCACCTGTACAGTGGTTATGCGGTTCCGCCGAACTACGATTCGTTGATCGGCAAGCTGATCACCTACGGCGCAACCCGTGAAGAAGCCATGACGCGCATGCGTAATGCACTGGACGAAATCGTCGTCGACGGGATCAAAACCAACATCCCGCTGCACCGCGATCTGGTCCGTGATGAAGGTTTCTGTAAAGGTGGAGTCAACATCCACTACCTGGAACACAAGCTGGCCGAACAGCATTAAGATGTGATCCAGACCAACAAAGCCGCTTTCGAGCGGCTTTGTTGTTTCTGCAGGTTTCATCCATTTAACTGATCGGTATTGGACCGTCGAGGCTGGCTATACTCGCGCTCTACTCAACATAACGTTGACGAACCAGAGCCTGCCCATGCCCGGAAAACTGCCCATCAATCTCAACGATCTCTTGCGCCAGCGGACAGTAGAAAGCGAACGAATCGAATACAAGACAGGCTGGAACCCTGATCCGATCATTCGCACGCTCTGCGCCTTTGCCAATGACTTTGAAAACCTGGGCGGCGGGTATGTGGTGATTGGGCAAGACTGCGATGCCAACGGCCAGCCGATCTTCCCTCCGAAAGGGCTGGCCGATCATGTAATCGACAAAATCCAGCTTGAACTGCTGGAAGCGTGCCAGTCGATTCAACCCTCTTACTTTCCAGTATTGAGCGTCGAAAGAGTTGAAGGCCGCAATCTGATCGTGTTGTGGGCACCGGGAGGACAAAACCGCCCATACAAAGCTCCGGCAGCAGTGACCGCCAAGCATCGAAGCCTGCATTACTACATTCGCCGCTACACCAGCACAGTTGAAGCCAAGGGTGAAATCGAACAGGAGCTTTTGAGCCTTGCTGCCAAGGTGCCCTTCGATGACCGCTTCCACCAAAAAGCGCGTATGAGCGACCTCTCCAAAACACTGATGCACAACTTCCTGCGAGAAATCGGAAGTGCCCTCGCGCAAGATGCCGACGAGCTGAGCATCGAGGCATTGGGCCGCCAAATGAACGTGGTAGGCGGGCCGACAGAATCGCCATGGCCGAAAAATGTCGGCTTGATGTTCTTCAACAACACCCCGGAAGGGTTTTTTCCCGGTACGCAAATAGATGTGCTGTGGTTTCCAGAGGGCGCTGGTGGCGACCGCTTTGACGAAAAAATCTTCAAGGGCCCGCTGGCAACCATCACTCGCGAGGCGCTGACGTACATCCAGCGCAATTATTTGCATCAAACAATCATCAAGCATCCGGACACTGCTGAAGCAACACGAGTCTGGAACTTCCCCTACGCCGCGATTGAAGAGGCGCTGGTCAATGCCGTTTATCACCGGTCTTATGAAGAGCGCGAACCGATCGAGGTTCGCATCAGCCATGACGAGTTGGTGATCCTGAGTTTCCCCGGGCCTGATCGCTCGATCCGCCTGGAAGACCTGAGGACCGGCCGCGCGGTAAGCCGCCGCTATCGCAACCGGCGAATTGGGGAATTTTTGAAAGAGCTGGATCTGACCGAAGGCCGTTCGACCGGAATCCCTAAAATACTCAAGGTTATGGCCGCCAACGGCTCACCCGCCCCGCTGTTTGAAACCGACGACGACAGAATTTCCTATGTCGTGCGCCTGCCCGCACATCCCCAATCGCGCAGCTCTGACGCAGCAAACATGGAAGTCACCATGGAAGTCACCGTGGAAGTCGCCATGGAAGTCGCCGCTCTGCTGAAGGTGCTAGTTGGCGCTATGAGCAGACAGGAACTTCAAAAGGCCCTGCACCTGAAAAACGCCGAGCATTTTCGCAAGGCATACATACTTCCAGCCATTGCGGTCGGAGTTGTCGAGATGACGCTACCTAATCAGCCCAACAGCCGATTGCAACGCTACCGAGCAACCAGCAAAGGGATGAGATGGCTCAAAACCAATAATTTGGGCATCCAGATTTAAGATGTGATCCAGACCAACAAAGCCGCTTTCGAGCGGCTTTGTTGTTTCTGCAGGTTTCATATCAACCGCAACAGACTCATGTAGCAGCTGGCGAAGCCTGCGTTCGGCTACGAAGCAGTCGTGAATACAGGCAGTGCGGTGTTTGAGGAAGACCACTCACTCAGGTTTACGACTGCTGCGCAGCCGAACGCAGGCTTCGCCAGCTGCTACAGGGATATTGCGTTTCAACTGAGCGGCATTCGGAGTTGTCCACTCCCACAAACCCTCTGCGCTCGCGTAAACTTGCGCGCTTCTCGCAGCCCGCTAGGCTGCAATCAATATTTTTCAAAGGTGCCCGCCATGCCTTGGCTGCAAGTCCGTCTCGCCATCAGCCCAGAACAAGCCGAAACCTACGAAGACGCTTTCCTTGAAGTGGGCGCGGTGTCGGTGACCTTTATGGACGCCGAGGATCAGCCGATCTTCGAACCCGAACTCAACACCACGCCGCTGTGGTCGCACACGCATTTGCTGGCGCTGTTCGAGGACGGCACCGAGGCCGCCAGCGTGCTGGCGCACATGGAACTGCTGACCGGTGGTCCGCTGCCCGAGCATCACAGCGAAATCATTGCAGACCAGGATTGGGAACGCAGCTGGATGGACGGTTTCGAGCCGATGCGTTTCGGTGAGCGGCTGTGGATTGTGCCGAGCTGGCACGCCGCTCCGGAACCGGATGCGGTGAACCTGCTGCTCGATCCGGGCCTGGCGTTTGGCACCGGCACTCACCCGACCACCGCGCTGTGCCTGGAATGGCTCGACGGCCAGGACCTGAAAGACTGCAACGTGCTCGACTTCGGTTGCGGCTCGGGGATTCTGGCGATCGCGGCCCTGTTGCTGGGCGCCAAGCAAGCGGTTGGCACCGACATCGACGTGCAAGCGCTGGAAGCTTCGCGCGACAACGCCGGGCGCAACCACATCGCTGAAGAACTGTTCCCGCTGTACCTGCCGGAAGACCTGCCGCAGGTGCAAGCCGACGTGCTGGTCGCCAATATTCTGGCCGGCCCACTGGTGTCGCTGGCGCCGCAACTGTCCAGCCTGGTCAAGCCCGGCGGGCGTCTGGCGCTGTCGGGGATTCTTGCCGAGCAAGGCGAGGACGTCGCCAAGGCTTACGCGCAAGACTTCGATCTGGACCCGATTGCCAATCGCGATGGCTGGGTGCGCATCACTGGCCGTCGGCGCTAGAATGAGCGCCTGCATAATCCGGATCGCCGCATGACCGACAGCTTCGTCACCCAATGCCCGCATTGCCAAACCAGCTTCCGCGTCAGCCATGCTCAATTGAGCGTGGCCCGTGGGGTAGTTCGTTGCGGCTCCTGTTTGCAGGTGTTCAACGCCGCCAAGCAACTGCTTGAGCAGCAGGCCGGCAAGGATGCGGAGAAAGCGCTCGACGCCAGCGTCGTCGAACCGCCGGTGCGGGCCATCAGCCAAAAGCAATGGTCAGCTACCGAGATGGACCTCGACACGCTTGATCTCGATCAGGAACTGGCGCGGCTCGAACAGCGCGAAATCCAGCCCGTCAAGGACATCGGCCAGCACCGCGAAAACGGCCTCAGTGCGCGCCGCGATTCTGTCGAGCACGACGATGAACCGTGGTCCGACAGCCTGTTCAGCGAATCGGCGGCGGATCGCGCCCAAGCGCTCGAAACCGAACAACGGCAAACGCCGCCAGAACCAGGCAAGCACTCGCGCACCGAACCTTCGTTCTCGCTGGAACCGGTTGATCTGGACGACGAGCCGCAAGTGCCGCAGCTGTCGCACCTGCGCCTGAATGATCCGCTGGACAAACCCCAGCGCCATGAGCGTCTGTCGGCAACCGATGCACCGGACGACGACCTGCCGCCAATCGCGCCGTTGCGCAAACGGCATGAACGCAGCGCCGCGACCGAACGTGACGAGGCCCTGAGCGACCTCAGCGACGATCCGCTGCAACTCGGCTGGCAAAAACGCCGCTCGCCGTGGGGCCGGCGGATGTTGTGGCTGGCGTTGATCGTGCTCGCCGCCGCCGCACTTGCCGGCCAATACATCGCTTACCATTTCGACGAAATGGCCCGCCAGGACCAATACCGCCCGTGGTTCCAGCAACTGTGCCCAAGCCTCGGTTGCACGGTGCCGTCCAAGGTCGACATCGCCAAAGTCAAAAGCAGCAATCTGGTAGTGCGCAGCCATCCGGACTTCAGCGGCGCGCTGGTGGTGGACGCGATCATCTACAACCGCGCGACGTTCTCCCAGCCATTTCCCTTGCTGGAACTGCGCTTCGCCGACCTCAACGGTCACTTGATCGCCAGTCGTCGCTTCAAACCCGGCGAATACCTGAATGGCGACCTCGAAGGCATGGCCGAAATGCCGCCGCAAACGCCGATCCACATCGCGCTGGATATTCTCGATCCAGGTCCAAAAGCGGTGAACTACAGCCTGAGCTTCCATTCGCCCGAGTGAAACGGTTCAGTGCTCGCGCATTGACGTCGTATTTCTGACTGCACCCGCCCGGACAGAACTGCTGGCAATAACAAAATAACTGTTCAGATTTTGTTCAATTCAGCCTTTATCCAGTCATCGAGAGCGGGTATCATGCCAACCCTTTTTCGAACTCTAATGATCCGGCCCCACAACAGGGAAGTCCTATGTCGGCGGTACGCATCGGTCCATATACATTGCACAACGGCTTGATCCTCGCCCCAATGGCGGGCGTCACCGACCAGCCCTTTCGTCAGCTGTGCAAGCGACTGGGCGCAGGGCTCGTAGTCTCGGAAATGGTCACCAGCGACATGAGCTTGTGGAACACCCGCAAATCGCGGATGCGCATGATTCACGAAGGTGATCCCGAGCCACGCTCGGTGCAGATCGCCGGTGGCGATGCGCAGATGCTGGCGGATGCGGCACGGGCCAACGTCGAACTGGGCGCACAGATTATTGATATCAACATGGGTTGTCCGGCGAAGAAGGTCTGCAACAAGGCCGCCGGCTCCGCGTTGCTGAAAGACGAAGCACTGGTTACCGAGATCCTGCAGGCCGTCGTGGCTGCGGTTGATGTGCCGGTGACCTTGAAGATCCGCACCGGTTGGGACCGCGACAATAAGAACGGCCTGACCGTGGCGAAGATCGCCGAGCAGGCCGGGATCACGGCGCTGGCGGTGCATGGCCGCACCCGTGCCGACCTGTACACCGGCGAAGCCGAGTACGACACGATTGCCGCGATCAAGCAGGCCGTGTCGATGCCGGTGTTTGCCAACGGCGACATTGATTCACCCGAGAAGGCCCGGTACGTGCTCGACGCGACCGGTGCCGATGGCCTGTTGATAGGCCGGGCTGCCCAGGGGCGGCCGTGGATTTTTCGTGAGATCGACCACTTCCTGCGCACCGGCGAAAAACTCCCGGCGCTGGCATTGATCGAGGTGGAACGCATTCTGCTAGAGCATCTGGCTGCGCTGCACGTTTTCTATGGAGACGTGATGGGCGTACGGATTGCCCGCAAGCATGTGGGCTGGTATCTCGCAACCTTGCCGGGCGCCAGGGAGTTTCGCGCCCACTTCAATCGTTTGGAAGATACGGAAGCACAATGCGCCAACGTTCAGGGCTACTTCGCCGAACGTTACAAGAGCCTGACAGGGGACGGAGACGAGGTGGCCGCATGACGATGATGACCGAGACTTTAGTGAGTGGAACAACACCCGTGAGCGACAACGTGAATTTGAAACAGCACCTCAATACGCCGAGCGAAGAAGGTCAGACCCTTCGCGGGAGTGTCGAGAAGGCGCTGCACAATTATTTCGCCCACCTTGAAGGCGCTGCCGTCACGGATGTGTACAACCTGGTGCTCTCCGAAGTCGAGGCGCCCCTGCTCGAATGCGTGATGAACTACGTCAAGGGCAACCAGACCAAGGCCAGCGAGCTGCTCGGACTCAATCGAGGCACGCTGCGCAAGAAACTCAAGCAGTACGATTTGCTGTAAGCATTCAATCAAACCAGAAAGGCGCCCGCGTAAAACCGGTCGCCTTTTTTGCTGACTCCTTTGCTTTTGATGGAAATTGAAATGACCGACCAGACTACCCGCCTGCCGATCCGCCGCGCCTTGATCAGCGTTTCCGACAAGACCGGGATCCTCGAGTTCGCCAAGGAGCTTGAAGCTCTGGGCGTCGAGATCCTCTCCACCGGCGGAACGTTCAAGCTGCTGCGCGACAACGGTGTTGCCGCAGTGGAAGTCGCGGACTACACCGGTTTCGCAGAAATGATGGACGGTCGGGTGAAGACCCTGCACCCGAAAATCCACGGTGGGATCCTCGGTCGTCGCGGTATCGACGACGCGATCATGAACGAGCACGGCATCAAGCCGATCGACCTGGTTGCAGTCAATCTTTACCCGTTCGAAGCCACCATCAACAAGCCAGGCTGCGACCTGCCGACCGCCATCGAAAACATCGATATCGGCGGCCCGACCATGGTTCGCTCGGCAGCAAAAAACCATAAAGACGTGGCCATCGTGGTGAATGCCAGCGATTACGCCAGCGTGCTCGAAGGCCTGAAGGCCGGCGGCCTGACTTACGCGCAGCGTTTCGACCTGATGCTCAAGGCTTTCGAACACACCGCCGCCTACGACGGCATGATCGCCAACTACATGGGCACTGTGAACCAGAGCGCTGAAACCCTCAGCACCGAAGGTCGCAGCGAGTTCCCGCGCACCTTCAACAGCCAATTCGTCAAGGCTCAGGAAATGCGCTACGGCGAGAACCCGCACCAGAGCGCGGCGTTCTACGTGGAAACCAAGCCTGCCGAAGTCGGCATCGCCACCGCGACCCAACTGCAAGGCAAAGAGCTGTCGTACAACAACGTGGCTGACACCGACGCCGCGCTGGAGTGTGTGAAGAGCTTCGTCAAACCAGCCTGCGTGATCGTCAAGCACGCCAACCCGTGCGGTGTGGCGGTGAGCCCGGACGCCGAGGGCGGTATCCGTCAGGCCTACGAACTGGCTTACGCCACCGACACCGAATCGGCATTCGGCGGCATCATCGCGTTCAACCGCGAACTGGATGCTGAAACCGCCAAAGCCATCGTCGAGCGCCAGTTCGTCGAAGTGATCATCGCCCCATCCGTCAGCGAAGAAGCCCGCGCGATCGTGGCCGCCAAAGCCAACGTGCGCCTGCTGTCCTGCGGCGAGTGGTCGGCTGACCGCGCCGCGGCGTGGGACTACAAACGCGTGAATGGCGGTTTGCTGGTGCAGAGCCGCGACATCGGCATGATCGGCAGCGAAGACCTGAAAGTCGTGACCAAACGCGCCCCGACCGAGCAAGAGATCAACGACCTGATCTTTGCCTGGAAAGTCGCCAAGTACGTTAAATCCAACGCCATTGTCTACGCGAAAAATCGCCAGACCATCGGTGTCGGCGCGGGCCAGATGAGCCGCGTGAACTCGGCGCGGATTGCCGCGATCAAGGCTGAACACGCTGGTTTGCAGGTCGCCGGTTCGGTAATGGCCTCTGACGCGTTCTTCCCGTTCCGCGACGGTCTGGACAATGCGGCCAAGGTCGGCATCACTGCGGTGATCCAGCCAGGCGGTTCGATGCGTGATGCCGAGGTGATTGCTGCGGCTGATGAAGCCGGCATCGCCATGGTGTTCACCGGCATGCGCCACTTCCGTCACTAATACACCGATCCCCTGTGGGAGCGAGCTTGCTCGCGATAGCGCCTGTTGAGACACATTGATGCTGGATGTGCCGCCGCCATCGCGAGCAAGCTCGCTCCCACAGAAAGCAGCTCCAGTGCTGCTTCCCAGAATCAACCGAGGTTTTTTGAAATGAATGTTTTGATCATTGGCAGCGGTGGCCGTGAACACGCACTGGCCTGGAAAGTGGCTCAGGATCCGCGTGTGCAGAAAGTTTTTGTTGCTCCGGGCAACGCCGGCACCGCCATTGAAGCCAAATGTGAAAACGTCGCCATCGACGTGCTGGCACTTGAGCAACTGGCCGATTTCGCCGAGAAAAACGTTTCCCTGACCATCGTTGGCCCGGAAGTGCCACTGGTCGCCGGCGTGGTCGATCTGTTCCGCTCGCGCGGCCTCGATTGCTTCGGTCCGACCGCTGGCGCTGCGCAGTTGGAAGGCTCGAAAGCGTTCACCAAGGATTTCCTGGCGCGCCACAAGATCCCGACCGCCGATTACCAGAACTTCACCGAAATCGAGCCGGCCCTGGCTTACCTGCGCGAAAAAGGCGCACCGATCGTGATCAAGGCCGATGGCCTGGCCGCCGGTAAAGGCGTGATCGTCGCCATGACCCTGGCCGAAGCCGAAGACGCCGTGCGCGACATGCTCGCCGGCAACGCTTTCGGCGACGCCGGTTCGCGCGTGGTCATCGAAGAATTCCTCGATGGCGAAGAAGCCAGCTTCATCGTCATGGTCGACGGCAAGAACGTCTTGCCGATGGCCACCAGTCAGGACCACAAACGCGTCGGCGACGGCGATACCGGTCCGAACACCGGCGGCATGGGCGCCTACTCCCCTGCCCCGGTGGTCACCGCCGACGTGCATCAGCGCGTCATGGACCTGGTGATCTGGCCAACCGTGCGCGGCATGGCCGATGAAGGCAACGTCTACACCGGTTTCCTCTACGCTGGGCTGATGATCGACAAAGCCGGTAACCCAAAAGTTATCGAGTTCAACTGCCGATTCGGCGACCCTGAGACCCAACCGGTGATGCTGCGCTTGCAGTCGAGCCTGGTGTTGTTGGTCGAAGCTGCCCTGGCGCAAGCCCTGGACAAGGTCGAAGCGCAATGGGATCCGCGCCCGAGCGTCGGCATCGTTCTGGCGGCAGGCGGCTATCCGGGCGACTACGCTAAAGGCGTGGCGATCAACGGTCTGGACGCAGCGGCGCAACTGGAAGGTAAAGTCTTCCACGCCGGCACTGCACTCAAGGATGGCCAGGTAGTAACGGCCGGTGGTCGGGTGCTCTGCGCCACGGCGATGGGCGCCAGCGTTGATGCGGCGCAGCAGCAGGCGTACAAATTGGCGGCGAAGATCGACTGGGAAGGCAGCTTCTATCGCAAGGACATTGGCTACCGCGCCATTGCCCGCGAGCGTGGCGAAACTCAGGAATAAGCCAGCCATTCGGCCAGGCAAGGGCTTGAGGCCCTTGCCGGACTATTCCGGGGCCGCGCATAGTAATAATCTGGCATCAACCTACGAAGGGATTTCGCCGTGCGCTGGCTCAGGATTGCCATAGGTCTTACCGTCACTCTGTTGACCTTGCTCTGCATGCTTCCGGCCCAGGCCGCGCAAGGCAGTGCCTGGTCGGTATTGCTCGACGAACAGGGCGACCTGGCGCTCAGCGATATCCGTTCCGCTCGCTACACCAATCAATTCAGCCCGATCGAACTCGACCGCCTCACCGCGGCCGAGCCCGACGGCGCGTTATGGCTGCGCTTCAAACTGGCCCCGGGCAAACATGAGCAATTGCTGCGCGTGTTCGCTCCCGACTTGTCGCACCTCAATCTGTATGTGCTGGACGGCGATACGCTGGTCGAGCAACTCAACACCGGCACCCAGCAACCGCAAGCCAATCGGCCATTGCCGAGCAGTGACTTCATGTTGCCGCTGCCGCAAGCCAACAAACCGCTCGATGTGTACGTGCGCCTGGTTTCGCAACATCAGTTGCGGCCGTACATCACCCTGCAAGCGGCGGTAAACACCGCGGCCAATCAGAACCTCACGCTGATCTACGGCCTGCTGTTCGGCTGCATCGGCATGTTGATCCTGCACAACCTCGTGCGCTTCGCCTACACCCGTTCGCGCAGCAGTTTATGGCTGGCGGCGTGCGAATGCCTGCTGATGCTCAGCGTGATCCTGCTGCTCAACCTCGCCGGGCCGTGGCTGCCGAACTGGCACGCGATCCAGACGCCGGGCGCCTACCTTGCGCTGTTGCTGACCGCGCCGTGCGGGTTGATGTTCGCCTATCGGTTCTTTTCGCCGCTCGGCCCGCATCCGCTGAACAAATTGCTACTGGGCGACATTCTGTTCACCGTGGTCTGCGGGTTGCTGCTGCTGTTCGTCAACACCTTGCCGCTGAACATCATTACGTACCTGCTGGTCGCGCTCGCCGGCCTGAGCATGTTGTTTGTCGGCGCTTATCACTGGCAAAAAGGCTATCGCCCGGCGCGGCTGTTTGTCGCCGGCATGGTGGTGTTCAACATTGGCGCGCTGATCATCCTTCCGGCGCTGCTGGGGCTGACGCTGGTGCCGCCGCAAGGCCTGATCATCATTCTGCTGGTGTTCATCTGCGTCAGCGGTTTGCTGATGAGCGTGGCGCTATTCGAACGCCATCGCAGCATCACCGAAGACCGTTTCAGCGTCAGCCGTGACCTGGCGGCGAGCAACGCCGAGATCAACGCCAAAGCCGAATTCCTCGCGAAAATCAGCCACGAAATCCGCACGCCGATGAATGGCGTGCTGGGCATGACCGAGCTGTTGCTGGGCACGCCGCTGTCGGTCAAGCAGCGTGATTACGTGCAGACAATCCACAGCGCCGGCAACGAACTGCTGACCCTGATCAACGAGATTCTCGACATCTCCAAGCTTGAGTCGGGGCAGATCGAACTCGACGACGTGCAATTCGACCTGAATGCGTTGATCGAAGATTGCCTGAGTATTTTCCGCGCCAAGGCTGAACAGCAGAACGTCGAACTGATCAGTTTCATTCAGCCGCAAGTGCCCCGCGTCATCAGCGGCGACCCGACGCGCCTGCGCCAGACGCTGCTGAGCCTGCTGGAAAATGCGCTGAAGAAAACCGACGAGGGCGAAATCCTGATCGTCGTCGCGCTCGACGACCGCAGCGCCAAACCGCGTTTGCGCATTGCCGTGCAGGACAGCGGTTTGCCGATGGATGCCGAAGAACGCGATGCGCTGATGCACGCCGAACTGCACAGCAAAAACTTCCTGTCGGCCACCCGTCTGGGCGGCAATCTGGGGCTGGTGATCGCCCGTCAGTTGATTCGCCTGATGCAAGGCGAGTTCGGCATCAAGAGCGGCACCACCCAGGGCAGCACCTTGTGGCTGACCTTGCCGCTGGACCCGGATCGCCTCGAACACCCGACTTCCGATCTCGACAGCCCGCTGCAAGGCGCGCGCGTGCTGGTGGTCGACGACAACGACACTTGCCGCAAAGTGCTGGTGCAGCAGTGCAGCGCCTGGGGCCTCAACGTCAGCGCGGTGCCGTCCGGCAAAGAAGCGCTGGCGCTGCTGCGCACCAAGGCGCACCTGCGCGATTACTTCGACGTGGTGTTGCTCGATCAGAACATGCCCGGCATGACCGGCATGCAACTGGCGGCGAAGATCAAGGAAGACCCGAGCCTGAACCACGACATCCTGCTGATCATGCTCACCGGTATCAGCAATGCGCCGAGCAAGATCATCGCGCGCAACTCGGGGATCAAACGCATTCTCGCCAAACCGGTGGCCGGCTACACGCTCAAGACCACCCTCGCAGACGAGTTGACCCAGCGTAACAAAGGCCTCGCCGTGTCGCCTAACCTGCCCAGCGGCCCGACCCTGCCGGTCAAGGTGCCCAGCGACTTCCGCATTCTGGTGGCTGAAGACAACAGCATCTCGACCAAGGTGATTCGCGGCATGCTCGGCAAGCTCAACCTGCAACCGGACACCGCAAGCAATGGCGAAGAAGCCCTGCAAGCGATGAAAGCGCAGCGTTACGACCTGGTGCTGATGGACTGCGAAATGCCGATCCTCGACGGTTTCTCCGCGACCCAGCAATTGCGCGCGTGGGAAGTCGGCAACCAGCGGATCCGCACGCCAGTGGTGGCGCTGACCGCGCACATCCTCGCCGAGCACAAGGAGCGCGCGCGCCAGGCCGGCATGGACGGGCACATGGCCAAACCGGTGGAGTTGTCGCAACTGCGCGAACTGATCGAACACTGGGTTGCGCAGCGTGATCAGCAGAGCCGCGTGAGCCCGCAAACCTCCTGAGCCGACAGGCGCCACAGCGCCTGATAGACTGCGCCTCGACTTCCCCCGCCAGTGAGCCCGTCCCCATGCTCCATGTGTTGTTCAGTGTTTACCTGAAGATGCTGGTGCTCTATAGCCCGTTCTTCGTGTTGTCCTGCTTCATCAGCCTGACTCGCGGTTATTCGCGCAAGGAACAACGACGCCTGGCCTGGAAAGTCGCGACGGCGACCCTGGTATCCAGCGTTCTGCTGTACCTGTTCGGGCGGGTGATTTTCAGTGTGTTCGGCATCACCGTGGACGCCTTCCGCATCGGCGCCGGCAGCGTGCTGTTCATCTCGGCGCTGGGCATGGCGCAAGGCAAGTCGGCGGTGCAGACCGACAATGTGCAGCAAGACGTGACCATCGTGCCGCTGACCATCCCGCTGACGGTCGGCCCCGGCACCATCGGTGCGCTGCTGGTGATGGGCGTGAGCCAGCCGCATTGGGACGACAAACTCACGGCCATTCTGAGTATCGCGCTGGCTAGCCTTACCGTCGGTGTGGTGCTTTACATGTCCAACCGCATCGAGCGGATTCTCGGTGATCAGGGTTTGCAGATTGTCAGCCGCCTGATGGGGTTATTCGTGTGTGCGCTGGCGGCACAGATTATCTTTACCGGCGTCAGAGGTTATCTGGTCCCGTAAAAGCGCAAAGGCTGAAGGTTATTAACCTTCAGCCTTGTTGTTTATTACTTTGCGTTACTTAGCTGATTGCATTTCTGCGGCGCTGAAAGCGATTGGTCAGCGCAGCCTTGTAGTACTGGCCCAGATACTCTTCCAGTTCAGCTTTGAGTGGCGCATAACGCGTCGGGTTGAACGTGATGTAAGTGCTGCCCTGAAAGAAATCGCGGCCGGCGGTTTTCCAATCGAAGAACAGCGGGCTGGTTTCCTTGCTGCCACCGAGGCTGTCGATCGACGACAACGAAGTCAGGATAACGCCGTTACGCAGTTGGTCGCACGGCATGATCGCCAGCCGGACGCCTTGACTCCTGGTCACTTCACGGTTGAACAGGTTGATGGCGTCAGGAGTTTTTTTCAAAGAATCCAGGGTGGTGTCAGCAATTGCGCTCAACACGGCGGCCCCGGGGATGGCGGTCCGCGCGGCAGCAACGCCGGCCTGGACGATATCGACAACAATGTTCTCCACCGTCAACTGCATCGAACTCTGTTGGTAAGCGTTGTAACCCATATCGGCGACGAAACAGCCCGATTGGTCCATGCAGGTCAGAAACGCCATGTACCACGCTTTAGGATCATCACCCGGCACTTCAAAAGTCGCTTCCAACTTCGAAAACTTGATCATGTTTTCGATAATCGCCATGTTATCCAGCGAAATATTATCGCCATAACCCACCAGGGTATTTGCCAGCACGACCGCATTCAGTTCTTTGCTCGGCTTGGCTTCGGAAGTGACTGCAAGGCTCCGGGCGCGGGGCATTGGCGGCAGCGATGCTTTACGATTACGGATGCGTGCCAGCACCCGATCAGTACAAACTTCAACATTCGCTGTGCTTTCCATGATGTCCATATTCAACATATCAAAACTTCCATTCAAAATTAAGTAACGGCCTCTTGGGCACCCAACAAAACTAACTCAACCGCGCGCAATCAGACTAACCATAATTGAATTCCTTATATGTACTCAACAGACAATCTCGATCAATAAAGACCTACATATCAAGACTGATTTTAACTTGCACTCTCTATCCGCGCTTTGTATCTGCCCCTGTAAGCTTTGAGTTTCACTGACAACAGTAATGTTCTGTCAACGCTATCCACTGCACTTACGCTTCAGGAATGACTTATGACTATTGAACTACCGTCCGGACTGGTGACGGGCCCTAACCTTATTTCATGTATCGGCGAGCTTACGCTTCAAGACTTCGATGATTTGACTGACTCCACCCATATCGCCACTCAATCGGCAGACCTTGCACACTACCGTTTTGCCAACGCACAAGGCTGGCTGGAAGAGTACGTGCGCACGCTGATGTTCCTCGGTTGGTCGCTGCACGAGGGCGCCATCACCACCCGCACGCGCTCGGACATCTCCGGGAGCGTGGCGGATTTTCTGGTGCGCAAGGCACAAGCGATCAATGACCCGCGCCAGGGCAATGCCATGATCGACACCCTTGGCGCGTTCAAGTCCGACACTCCCGCCATCTATTCGCTGGACAAGGAAAGTCTTGAAGGTCAGCGCTTCCAAGTAGTGCCCGCACGTTATGACGGCGCTGGCAACTTGAACATCGCGGTGTTCAACCTGTCGTTGGATGCCGGCACAAAAAAGAGCAACTTTATGTTTTGGCCATGGGAACAACAAACCGCCGTACTGGTCCAGCAAAGCGCTTTTCTGAAACTTGATCGCGCGATACTTGCCACCCGGCGGGAGTTGATGGCGAAAAAACTTCGTGAAAAAGTCATGCAACGTTTTGCCCTGAGAAGAAAGCGCGCCACGGGATAACGCACAATAAAAAGCCCCTTCACACGCAACCGCTGTGAAGGGGCAGAAGTTATAACTCAGGCCGGCAGCGCTGTTACTTTCGCTTGTCAGGCAATTAGCGCATTCAGCAATTCCCCACCACTGACATTTGGCCGGTCCGCCAGCAGCGTGACCATTGAAGCAACAGTGAAAGGCTGATAACCACTGATGGCCAGCACTATGTCCCCGCGCAGCGTCACATCGGTGGCATTGGCTTCGCGCAGGATCAGGCTGTGACCGGTATCGGGATCGAGGATGACCACGTGTTCGTCCACCAGATTGATGATCAACCCCGCAGGCGTATCCAGCTTCCATTCGAGCTTCGCCGCAGCGGACGCCGAGCTCCCCAGCGAAGGTCGGCAATCAATGATCACCGACTCGAGGCGACGCCAGACCTCCTGCGACAATCGGCAAACCGTGCCTTCGCCACTCAAACTCAGAATCAGCGTGCTGACATCATCGGGAATCAGCGGCATCAGATCATTCAGCGTGCCCTGCCATTGCAGGCTCAACACCTCAGCCTCTCGCTGCGCCACACTGTTTTCCAGCCAGACGTCTCTCGAGGTGCTGTAGCTCAGGCGGGTTGGAATTTCATGAAGCAAGGCAGTCTTTGCCTCGCGCACGCCGAGCATGCGGGTTTCCAGTTGGGTGTTCGATTCACCGAGCACGCGATCAATGCTGCTGACGTACCAGTGATATCCACGGTTGCCACCGATCTGAATGAACGGCGCGTGGCGATGCCTGGCGGTCAACGCTTTCAGCACTGCCCCGATATGCTCGTCGTAAGGATTGGAACTGCCCTGTGTCTTGAGCCATTGCGCCGTGACCCCGACGATCCTGGCGGGCTCACCCACAAGCATTTCCACTTCCAGACCGTCTACCGTGCGGCCAAGCAATCCTGCACCATGGGCAGAGACCTGAACGAACGACCACTCGGCCCATTCCTTGTGCGGCGCCGGCAACTGATCCGCACGCAGCAGTTGCAAGTCGTTGCCAAAAGCGTCGGCCAGCGTTTGTGGCGCAAGGAATGCCTGACGGTAAACCTGTCCGGCGGACACATCCAGGAGCCACGCGGCCTCTTTATCGGGTGTCAACGCCAATAGGCGCACCACTTTGCCGGCCCCCATGTCGCAAATCAGCAGACGTCCACCGACATACCAGGCGCATAGTTTCCGATCCCCGGCGAAGCTATCCAGGCCCAGAATCGTAAAGTTTGCGGCCTGGTGTTCCTGCGCAAGCGCTTCGACCTGCTTCCACCATTGAAAACCGATGCCCAGTGGTCCTTTTTCGTTCTGTAACCAGTCTTCGGTCAGTCCGGCCAGCTGTACCTCTCCTTGATCGCTGATATCGAAATACAGTCCGTCCTTGGTCACTGCAACATAGCGCCCTTCGTTTGCGATGACATCCACTACATTTAACAACTTGACGGCTTCAATCTGAACGCTGTTGCCAGTGGCACTCGAGTCGATTTTTTGCCGGTAGAGGCGCTGATTGGGCTTGTCATAGAACAGGAAGGTGTCGCCGGTACTCGTGGCCGGAGTCAATAGCAAAGGCATAACCACTCCGCCAGGCCCTTCGGCTGGCAAACCATTCGGGCGAATCAGCAAGCCATCGCTGGCGCGAACCCACGTGCTGACAGGGTCCTTTTTGCCTTCGGTCAAACGGGTAATCGAGGTAAACGCCGCAGGTTGATAATCAACGACCGGTACGTGAGTCAGCGGCTCAAGTTTCGAACGCTTGACCAGCAACTCGTAGTCCCAGAAAAAATTCGACCATGGCCCCAGGTTAGCCTTGAGCATCAGGCTCTGTTGGCGTTCGGTGAGCTGTCCGGCAATCGCCACCAGCCTGACTTCGTTCTCGCCCAGCAGATAAATGACTTCGACTTCTCGCCCGTTGCGCTGCGTCACTTGCTGAACGATACGGATCATTCCTTGCCCGAGGTCCTGGAATACCGCAATGCTGGAACCTGGCACCGGATCCATCAGACGGTAGAAACGGTTGATGGATCCGGTGACCACGTCAACTTGCCAGATGAGCGCTTCCTGCGGCGCATAAAAGTAGGCGTACTGCTCGATGACCGCGCCCAGACGCGCCTGGCCAGCGAGCGCCACAGGCAGGTCACGCGAGTAAATGAACCGGTCGCGACCTTGCTCGTAATAGGCGGTCGTGCGTTGTGGCGCGTACGGGTCGCCATAGGGCACCAGAAAGTTCTGCACGGCGGTAAACGGGCTGGCCAGTCGATTGTCGCGCGCCAGTGCCCTGACCTCTGCCTGAAGGGTTTTGGTGTCGGCGTCTGGTTCCAGCACCAGCTCTTCGAACAGCAATTGCTGTTTCGCCCAATCGACCTTCACGGTTTTTTCCGCCGTCTGAACCGTCACCTCGGAGCTGTCCACCACCTCGATTTCGATGTCACCGACAGTCAGGCGTCCCGCTTTTATAACTATTGCGTCCTCACCGAGCCACGGCGCCCGCAGCGTCCAGGCTATCGGCAGGGCGCCTTTGGCGTTAGACAGGCTGATCAAACGTATGCCCGGCGTCAGGGTCAGCGCGCAATGGCCGCCATACCCCTCAATGCTGTACGACAACTTGCCGTGCAAGGGTTTATTCAACTGCGGAACCAGCAGCGAGCGCGACCCTTCATCCAGCCGGATGTTGATCGTGGTTTCGACCTCCACCGGATAGAGGTTATGCAAGATGAACTCGCTGGGGAACGAGTAAAACGTAAACCAGAACTGACGCTCGCCCGCCGCGTCGTACTCAAGCTTCAGCGCGGTGTCAAAATGCTCGAAGCGCGTGGTCGCGAACGGCAGCGCAGAGTAATCGAAACCGAAGTAAGTCTTGGCGACGCAAGGCAGCACGAGGGTTTGAAAGGTCGACAGGTCAGCAATCGTGCCGTGCTCCGGGCGACCAAGGTGTTGGCGAATATTGATCGCTTTGGTGCGATCGGGATCTTGCTCCGGAGTGGACAGCCAACCGGCTTTCACCGAGAGAATTTCCTGGCTGTCGAACGTCACGCGTTTATTGCGTAAATCGATCTCGCGAATGGCCGCGTATGGATTGGGATAGAAGACCCCTTCCTTGATCGAATGGCCACCGGTGCGATAAGCCCTGTCGACTCGGTTCAAGTACTTTCCGATCTGCCGACCGCGCTCCAGGGTGCCATTGAAACCTTCGACCAATGCGCCCACTCCCACGGCCAAGCCGCCAAGGATCACTCCGGCGCCGCCGAGGAATGCAGCCGCGGTGCCGGCCCCGGCCAACCCGGCGCCGATACCGGCCACCGACAACGCCAGCCCTGTCGCGTCAAACGCTAACTGCGTACCGAATTGCGCCCGCTGCAGATCGTCCCTGGCATTGGCCAAAAGATAAATATCGAAGCCGACCGTCGCCAGTTGCAACACCGTGGCCACGCCGTCCCTGGCGATATGCCCAAGGGAATTGACCAACACCGACGAGCTGGCCCTGGCCACCAGAGGGGCATCCTTGAGTGCCACCTTGAACAGTTTGACCAGTTCCACGACGTCGATCACGTTGCCATGGGCCAATTGTGTATAGCTGAGATAACCGTGCATCCGCACGGCGGTGGTCAGGCTGCGGTCCTGGTTGATACCGTCTGTTTGCTCAAGGGTTTTGAGCACCATGAGCAGCGCCTGCACGGTATACGCCGCATTGATCGAATGCACCGCACTGAAGTTGGTGGGATCCACCACGCCTGGAATGGACGGCCTTACCGATAACGTCTGGAAGGTCTCTGTCAGGAAAGATTTGATTCGGCTCAGGATCCGATCCGTGCTCGATACCCGGACTGTACTGTTGGGGTCCCTGGTATTGACCAGGCTGATTTCATAGCCGCCACCCGATTGCTCGCGCACGCTTTCGAACACCGGGACAAACTCACCTCCCAACTTGTTTTCTGCTTGCAAGCGCTTCGTACTGCCCTCGATTTGTTTGGCCCAATGGCGGGCATCCATCTCACCCAGGCTTCGTCCCAAACGGGCGTTCTCTGACAATGCACGGGCACGCAACGCCGCGTGATGCTCCCAAGGAGCGACCGTAACGCCAGCACTCACCGGCCCATATTCGAGCAAACTGGCAACGTTGATTTTCGACGGCAAGGTTTTATCGGCGATCCGTGATCCATCGAGTTCGATCACATTGAACGTGGCATCGACCGTCGAAGGGATGCCATACAGCCGAGTCACTTGCGCGTCACTGAAGAAATGTTCAAGACCGCGACGCAGCTCCCGGGCCTGCTCAAATCCGAAGACACCGAAGTTGGGGTCATAGAAGCGATAGCTGCTCGCGTCGCCGCTCACCACTTTGGCCAGTAGCAGCGAATGGCTTTCGCTGTTGAGCATCAAGGTAGTGGTGGCGGTTTTTCCTTCCAGTGTGCGCAGGGTCTGGTCCAGTCGGGATGCGCCCAACACGGTGCCGGATTCAGCCATCGGTACGCTGCGCAGCTCATCCAGGACACGCAACAGGGCGTGGGAGGCACTGGCGCCGCGTTCCAGATTGGCATTGGCCAGACGACCGCTGAGTGTGTCGACGGCCGATGGGCCTTTCGCCAAGGCAGCGGCCATGGCCAGCACCAGTGGAAAACAATGCCTGCCCGGATCGCCTTCACCGCGGATCAACAAGCCCTGCGGCATGAGCTTGGCGGTGGACGCTCCCGCCGTGATGAAGGTTTCCAGCACGGTGGCACTGCGGTCGAAGATGTTGGTGCGCAGTTCGTGGTCGGCCTGGATCCGAATTCGGGCAATATGCTCGCCCCACTGGCGCAGAGTGAGCGGTTGCGCGAAGGCTAGCGTTTTAAGCGTCCCGGAATCTTGCGCGCCGACATTGAAGGTCGCCAGCCCTTCGGAGAGCCCGGCGGTAAAGGCCGGATTGTTCTGGCTCAGCAGCGTCTGTTCGATGGCGATGTAGCGTTGTGCGAGACCGTGATCGGCGGTGTTCTTTGCCAATTCAAGCGTTTGCTGCCAAGCGCGGCCGAAACCGGCCTCGTCCAGTGTAACGGCACCAAACAGACCACCCAGGTACACTCGATGCGCCGGGCTCAGTTGTTCCAGTGGTAGCGAACCGTGGCCGATGCGCGAAATCAATTCATTGAAATTACCGGCAGGTTCGAAGCCGATGGATACCGGCGGGGTGCTGCTGCCCTGCGCGAGGATCCGCTGACGCTCATCGAAACTCAAATTCAGAGGCTTGTCGAACGTCACATCTCCGCTCAGTTGCTGGTTCATTGCGCGCAGGAAAGGCTCGCCCAAGTGACTCAGCATTCGCTGCAAAATCGAGTTCAGCATAACGGGCCGGCCTTCGATGACTGGCCAGCCTTGCTTGAAAGTCAGTGTTTGCGGTTTGAGCAACTCGCTCATTTGTCCGGCGTAGCGGGCCTTGTATCTGCCTTCAAGCCAGTTCGCCCGCTCCTTCTCCAGCCAGGCTACGAATCCTCTTTCCTGTTCCACCCATCCGCTGATGGTCTCCTCTTCGGTCGCTCGATTGTAGCCGCCATCAAGTCGCAGCCTGTTTTCCAGATCGATTGTACCTTCTAACAAGCCCTGGACTTGCGCGAATACATCCCTACCGAACATAACTGCACCCGGCCCACTCAACGTAACGGTTCCATTGGCCTCTGGGTGAACACCATCCAAATGGTAATAAACAATGGCCTTTACCAACTTTGCACTGTATGCCTGAGTTAGGAAATCACGATACGGACTGCCTTCAATCTGTCGGTTTACAATATCCGACGCAACATCTGATACCGAGTCTCCACTCCATAGCGCCCCCTTTTCGGCAAGACTTTTCTCGATTTCAAATATCGCGTCATACGCCAGCCTTATCAGATTCAAGGAGGCCTTGACCATGCCAGATTCCGGATGCGCCAACATGTAAGCGTTCATCACCGATCCAGGCGTATCGTAGCCTCGCCCCAACATCAGGCCATCGACCGGAATCTGCACTTCCGCTGCCGGCACGAATACATCAACTATTGACGGGTGGCTTTTTGCATAGTCATCCAGGGCTGATCTGTGCTCTGCCGGAATATCATCCAGATAACTTCTATAGCGATTTCTGTCACGCCCCGGCATAAAGTCAGGGTTATGATTGAGCAGCAGTTGCAACGTCCCCAGGCGTTGTTCGAAAGTGTATTCACTGATGTTCACCCCCGCCATTTCAGCAACCAGTGCCGGCAGGTAGTCCAAGTCACTGTAGCGACCACCTTCGGGCTCCAATGCCATTAGACGTATGACATCCGAAGCCCCGGCAAAATTGCCGCGAAAGGCAATTTCGCGATCGTAGACGTCCCACAGCACATGCGATCCAAACTCCGCGCGAACATCTCGCAACAGTACGTTTTTGCCGGCCATGGCCAGATGACTTTCAAGGTAGCGCTGCTTTGAGGCCAGCAACACGGAGCGGTCTTGGCCATAGGCATCCACCAAAAGGTCAATTCGCGCCGCATCGGCGCTTTGCCCCCGTTGTCGGGCAGCCTGAATGTGCTCAAACATTTGCTGTTTCAATACCACCAGGCGAGCCTCGATAAGGCCAGTCAACTCGGAGACATTTCGCCCGGCCGCAGATTCATGGACTGTTTCAGTCAATGCCGCCCCTCCCGCCAGCATCGCGTCGGCCTTGGCAGCCTGGGTCAGGATACGATTAGTATCAAAAGCCATCAACGCGTCGGGATCATAATGAATGTTTAGGGTGTAGCCATCCTTACCCAGTACTGTTTTCCAGATATT
This sequence comes from Pseudomonas sp. 43NM1, assembly GCF_002836905.1. Classification (NCBI taxonomy): domain Bacteria; kingdom Pseudomonadati; phylum Pseudomonadota; class Gammaproteobacteria; order Pseudomonadales; family Pseudomonadaceae; genus Pseudomonas; species Pseudomonas sp. 43NM1. The sequence goes on from NZ_MKGS01000146.1 coordinate 38,549, forward strand.
GAAATAATCTCGCTGATTATCACCAAACGCCGCACCACCGACCCAGACAAAATGCATTTTCTTGGGCACGGTTTTATAAGCACCCAATAAATTCACAGTCGTCGACAAGCGTTGATGATAATCCGCCAAACTGGATTTAACTTTCTGCAGCTCGGCGCTCGGATTAACCGATGGAACTAGCTCCATGACATCCTTGAGCAGAGCCACTGCCGTTAATTGTTCCCCGGAAATGGCTACCGAAGCGGCACCGTCATAATAACGTAACGCAGCATTGTGCAACTCATCGTTATCAAGCCCCTGTAATGCAGCCACCAACTCACCACGATCAAACAGATCATTAAAAGTTGTATTTTTATTACTCATTTCGCTCACTTCATCATCCTTAATAAAAATAGCACCCCCCTCAAATCCATTCATTGAAGTGGGTGCCTTTCCCAGAAAAAGTCAGAGTTGACTTTCTAATGTTTTAACTTTCACGGCAGGTAGTAACGCTGTCAGCAGTGCAAAGGCCGGTAGGCCTTGTTCTAAAAAGGCCTTCACTAAAGTCGATATAGCAAATGACTGATATCCCGGAATCGCCAGCAACACTTCCCCGCGTAACGCGACATCTGTCGCATTTACCTGACGGAAGATCAGGCTGTGGCATGTGTCAGGATCGAGCACCACCAGGTGTTCATCTACCAGGCTGACAATCAATTGCTCCGGCGCACGGAATGCCCATTCCAGCCTGACCGGTGCAGGCACAGGGCTGCCCAGAGGCGGCCGGCAATCGATGATCACCGACTCGAGGCGACGCCAGACGTCCTGCGACAATTGGCAAACCGTGCCTTCGCCACTCAAACGCAGAATCAGCGTGCTGACATCATCGGGAATCAGCGGCAGCAGATCATCCAGCGCCTGCGCACTGCCCACCGTCAGCAGTTCGGCGTCGCGTTGGAGATAGCTGAGCGGCCCGAGCACATCGTGCAGCGGATAACGGCGCAGCAATCCGTCGGCAGCATCAAACAACAGCACGTTATTCTGCTGTTGCGTACCCACCGCAACGGTCACTTCGGGATGGGCCAGGCTGGCGGCTGCAAACAAGCGTGCAGTGCCTGTGACAAACCATTGCTGGCCACCCGCGCTCGCCACCGTCAGCAACGGCGCGCATCGCGACGAGTCAGCCGCCAGCGCCTTCAGATGCTCGGCCAACGCAGCGGCGTGTTCGCGCGCCCATTGACGGTCAACGCCCACCAGCAACGCTGGCTCCTGGTGGTTGAGTTGCATCTGCAAACCTTCCACGGTCGTGGCGAGCAGGCCGGCGCCCGAGCGTTTGACGTCGCTGAACAACCATTCGGTCCACAGCGGTTGCGCTGCCGGCAACGCGTCAGCCGCCAACAATCGCGAACCATCACCAAAGGCCACCGCCAATGTCGCTTCGGGCAAAAATGCCTGCCGACAAATCTGCCCACGGCTGACATCAAACAACCACACGCCGGCATTATCCGGGGTAATCCCGAGCAAGCGCACCGCCGTGCCGCCGCTCAGATCCGCCAGCAGCAAGCGCCCTTCGACATACCAGGCGCACAACCGCGCATCGCCGCTGGCATTGCTCAAGCCGATCAGCGTCAGCGTGCTCAAAGGCGCTTCGGCCACCAGCGCCGGCAGCTGCGCCCACCATTGCGGGCGCTCCTTGAACCAGACTTCGTTCACCCCTGCCAGTTGCAATTCGCCCTGCGCCGTCAGCTCGTAGAGCAGGCCTTTATCGGTCAGGGCCAGGCAACCCTCTTCGGTCGCGACCACGTTTTTCAGGTCTGCCACGGTTTTCCATTCGATCGACACCGCAACCTGTTCTTCAACAATCACGCAGCGCTGCACGCACAGGCGCGGACTGTCACGGGTATAGACGGCAAACACATTGCCCTCGGTCCCGCCCGGCGCCAGCAGGTTCGACTGGTTCTTATCCTTGTCCGAATCCCCCCAGCCGCGCGCATGCCCACGCGGCGGCATTGGTCGAATAATCAGGCCATCGCTGCTGCGCACCCAGCTCATGTCGGAACTGTTCGCGTCCGGTTTCCAGTGAATCGAAACGAACACCGCCAATTGCCAGATTGATGTTTCGAAACGATATTCAGAACGCACGTTCGGCCATGCAACGTAATCGCCCAGCAAGGATTTCCAGTCAGCCAGCAATGGCGCTTGCCCGAGGATATCTTCGAGCGTGTGATCGACTTCGCGCGTCAGCGAGGTCAGGAACACCCCTTCGTCAGTCAGCAGATAGTCAAGGGTCAAGCCTTGGCCGTCTTGCGCAAAATGCTGCACCACCCTGACCCCGCCGCCCGGCACCGCAACACACTGCGTCACGGTCGATTCGGCCGGGCGCAGCATCAGGCGATAGCGATGGATGATCAGGCCGCTGACCACGTCGGTCTGGTAAATCTCGACACCCTGCGGATGGTAGAAATAGGCCGAGCCATCGACCACGGCGCCCAATACCGGGTTTTCCGGGACCAACGCATCGTCGTCCTGAATGTACAAAAAGCGCTCTTCGCCCGAATCGTAATAGGCCGTGGTAAAGCGCTCCTCTGCCGGGTCATCGAATGGCACCAGAAACTCGTGCACAGGGGTAAACGGCAGCTCCAGCCGATGTTCGCGGGCCAATTCCTTGAAGTGCTTTTGCAGTGCAAGTGCCGACGTGCCCGGCTGCTCGGCGGCCTCTTGAAGGATCAGCACTTTGCGGCGCGGATCGACGATAAACCTGGTGTTGCCCGCCAGGTGCAAAGTGAAGTCGAAGAGCGCTTTGCCGCTGTAGCTGATAGTCACGTCGCCAATTTTCAACGCTGCGCCGGGGAGCAATTGCACGTCGCTTTCCGTCGCCCACGGCGCCAGCAGTGTCCAGTGCAAGGTTTTCGGCAACTGCGATTTGAGCATCACGTTGACGCCTTGATTGAGCATCAACCGGCCCGCTGCATCACCTGCTTCAATTTCATAAACGATCTGCCCCTGCCAGCTCTTGAGCAGCATCGGCACCACCAGTGTGCGCGGCACATCGTCGAGCACCACTTGAATGACTGTCGGGCTGTCGGGCTGAAATACCGGATGGATCGCCTGAACAATGTATTCGCCCGGGAACGAATAAAATGCGAAGAGAAATTGCCATTCGCCCTGCGCGTTTTTCTTCTCCAGACGACGGGCGACATCAAAACCGAGGTCATGGCGCTGCAGCGCGAAGGGTAGCGAGTGATAGTCGTAGCCGTAAAACGTTTGCGGTGTGCACGGCAGGATAATGACCTCGTCAGGCGCAGGCGCGAAGTTGCTCGTTCCCGGTAGCCCCAGGCTTTGCCGCACATTGATCGCTCGCTGGTAATCCACGTCGTAATCCGGCACGCCAAAATGATCGCGCAACGGGAACAGTCGCTGACTGTCGTAGAACACCCGGCTATCACGCAAGTTGATGCCTTTGATCATCAGCCGGGGGTGCGCCTGCCAGGCATTCTGGTGCGTGTTCCAAGTGAAAGCGGGGCCACGATAGGCCTGGTCCAGTTCGTGGAAAAATATCCCGACCTGCTTCGACCTCTCGGCCACTTGGGAAAAGCCTTCGGCCAACGCCCCGATACCCACCGCCAGGCCACCAATGATGACTGACGCGCCGCCGAGAAACCCTGCCGCCGTGGCTGCCGACGCCAACCCTGCGCCCATGGCCGCTGCGCCAAGCACCACACTCGCCGAGTCGAAGGCCAGTTGCGTGCCGAATCGCGCGACGTCGGCTTCGTTGTCCGATTCGCTCAACTGGTAAATATCGAACCCGACATTGACCAGCCCCAATACCGTGCCGACGCCTTCACCCGCCACATGCCCGAAGGCTTCGCCGACTGCCGTCGAACTGGTCTGCGCAATCAGCCGTTCTTGCGCCAATCCCTGGCGTACCAGATTGACGATGCCGGCCATGTCGCTGACCAGACCGTGGAGCAATTGCGCGTAGTTGACGTAAGCATGCAGGCGCACCGCCAGGGTCAAACTGCGTGCTTCGCCCTCGCGACCGCGCAAGGCGTTCATCAAGGCCTGAATGGCAAACCCGGCGTTGAGCGTGTGCACCGCCCCGGCACCGGTCGGGTCGAGCGGACTGAGGCGCCGCGCAGTCAATTTTTCGAACAGTTCGGTCAGGTGGTTTTTGATCCGCAGAAAGCGCGAATCGTCGGTGCTGACCTGGATCGTCTGCTCGGCGACTCCGGGTTTTTGCGGCTTGATCAACGTCAGGTGGTAGCCGCCGTCGGGAGCGATCTCGAGGGTTTCAAATACCGGAATAAAGTCGGGCGTCAGCCCATTTGCAGTCAGCAGGTCGTTGCTCGCCCGGGTAATCTGTTCGCCCCACCAGTGGCTGTCGAGCGACATCAGGCTCTTGCCCAGTTTCGGGTTGTGCAACAACGATTCGCCTCGAGCGCTGGCCAGCCGATTGCGCACATCGGCGGCGGGGATTCCCTCCAGGTTACCGGGCAGCAGCACCTGTTCGATGAGCACGCCGGAGGACAGTTGGATTTTCGCAATCTGCGCACCTTGCAATTCGATCAGATCGAAGCTCGGCTGAGTCGGCTCGCCATAAGCGCCATAAAAAACCGCCATGCCGCGCTCTTCGAAAAATCCTTTGAGCGCGCTGTGCATGTCTTCGGAATTGCTGAACCCGATGATCCCCAGGTTCGGATCGTAGAAGTGATACGTGCTGTGCTCACCGTCCCAGGTTCGAGCGATCAGCATCGAATGGTTGTCGGAGTTGAGCAGCAACGTGCAGGTGCTGGTGCGCGACGCCAGCAAATCCACCACCTGCCTGACGGTGGAGCGCGCCAGCACGCTGCCGACATCGTGCTCTTGCACACTGTGCAGCTCATGAATGGCCTGCACGAACGTGTGCGAATCGCTCTGTTCAGGCGCCACGACGCTCATGAAAAAACGTTCGCGCAACGTGGTGATGGCCGCGTCGCCCTGAGCAACGGCGGCCGCCATCGCCAGCACCAGCGGATAGCAGCGCCGCCCGATGGTGTCGCCGAAACCATCGAACAACAGATCCTGAGGCACGAACTTGGTGGTCCCGGTATGAAACCCGTCCATCAGTTCGCCGGCACGCACCACCAGTTGCTCACGAAACTCGTCCCGCGCGATTTGCTGTATACGCGCCGCAGCGGCGCCCCACTGATGCAGGCTCAGAGGACTTTCGATCGCGTTTTTCTTCAGCATCAACGCCGTTTCGCCGCGCTCCGCCGGGCGCCGGCCTGTTGAGCTCAGCCCAGCGAGAAACTGCGGCGACTTGTACTTGAACAGCTGTTCCTCGATGACGGCATAGCGGCCGGCAATGCCTTTATCGCTGATTTTATTGGCCAGGTTGTCGAGCTCGCCGGCAACCGCGGCGAAGCTGCGATTGTCCAGCGAGGCAAGGCCGAGCAACTGGCCCAGTTGCAAGCGTTGAGCGGAAGTCAGCTGCTCGATGGGCAGCGATTGACTGGCAAGACGTTCGAGCACTTCGATGATGGAAAGACCTTGCGTCGTCGCGTCGCTGGGTGGCGCCGGCGCAAACGTCTTGGTGTCCTGTGCGAGGATCGCCTGGCGATCATCAAAGCTCAGCGGCAACAATGTGTCGAACGTCACCAGGGCGTCGCTGGCCTCACTCATCGCCCGCAAAAATGGCTCGCCGAGGTGATTGAGCAGCTGTTGGAGGATGGCGCTGGACAGCACATGGCGGCCTTCAATCAACGGCCATCCGGCGTCGAACTCGATGCTATGGCGGTTGAGTAATTGCGCGAGGTCGCCCTTGTAACGCGCCTCGAAATTGCCCTCCTGCCAGCGTGCCTGTTCTGCCACCAGCCACTCATCGGACGACGGCGCCTGCTCCTTCCATGAATGGTCCTGTTCTTCTTCGGTTTGCCGATTGACGGCGCTGTTGCCCTTGATGCCGATGAGCAGGCGCAGCTCCTCGGCGGACCTCGGGGTCAGGTTGCTTTTCTCGTAATCGCCGACCCCTTCAATCATCGCGATTGGCCCGGTCAGATAGATCGTGCTTTCGCTGCCGGGAATAATCCCATCGCTGTAATAATCGGCGGCTCCCTGGGCCATTTCGTCGACAGCGAACTCCTCCATGTCGGGCAGTTCGTGCAACGGACCGAACAGTTCGGCCGCCGCCGCCAATGCCAGCTTCGCCATGGCCGGATTATCCGCAGGACTGATGTTCTGCTCCACCGCACGCCGCGAGGTATTTTTTACAACCTCGTAGTTGACCAGGTAACGATCAATCACCGCGTCAAGCGATCTGGAACCCGCGTGGGCCGCCATATAACTGTTGCTGACGGCGCCGCCGACGGCCACGGCACGCAGACCATCGGGCCGTACCAGAATGTTCTCCGGCAATTGAAAAACCTGGTGCAACTGCGGGGCACTTTGCGCAAATGTCAGAAGTGCCGCCCGATGCTCCTGCGGAATCGAATCAAAATAACGGGTGTACCGCTGCGCAACTTTTTGCCGACCTGGCATCCAGTCAGGGTTGTTATCCAACAGCAATTGCAAGACGCCCAGCCGAGCGTCTTCGGCAAACTGGCTGATATTTACGTCGCCGATTTTTTCCAGTAGCGGCGGTAGATTATCCACATCGCTGTACAACCCGCCCTCTATGTAGAGAACTTCAGCGCGCACCACGTCCGACGCCCCGGCAAAGTTGCCACGCAAATTAACTTCGCGTTGATAGATATCCGCCATCCGCAACGGCCCGGCAACTTTGTTCAGGTCGCGCAACAGCAGATCCTTGCTTTGCATCGCGGCCATATTGTTTGCATGTTTTTCACGCAACGCCCGCAGTGCAACTTCATCCTGGCCATAACCGTGGACCAACAGTTGGATGCGCGCCTCATCGGCACTGCGGCCCGAGGCCTGCGCTCTCTGCAAATGGATGAACAGCTGCTCTTTGAGCGGGATCAGCCGCTCGATGTACAAATTGCGCAAATCCCTTGAATCGGCAAGCGTCGCGCCGCCCGCAGCCATTGCGCTGGCCTTGGCCGCCTGGACGATGACGCGGTGGGTTTCGTAGGCAAGAAGTGCGTCGGCGTCATACCACAACATCATCTGATAGCCGTCGCGCGCCATCACCTGTTCCCAGACCTTGATGTAATTACGCTGAATTTCCCCGACACCGCCGCCGAGCCACACAAAGTGCAACTTCTTCGGGACGGCGGGCAGCGTGCTTCTGAGGGTATCGACACTGGTCGCAACACGTTCGCCGTAATCGCTGACCTTCTGATGAATACTGACAATCGACCCGTCACCGCCATCGGCCGGCAGCGACTGTTCGGAACCACGCCGTCGGCGCACTGGCGGCAACAGTGTCGCCAGGGCTTCTTTCAACAGCGCAAGTGGACGCTGCAAACTCTGGTCATCCGGCGCGTCGATGCAACCGTCGTAGTAACGAAAGATCGCGTCATACAGTGCGTTGTTTTGATAAGGCTCAAGTGCGCGCTCCAGCATCGAACGTTCCAATAGATCGGCAATACCGACGTATTCATCACCGCTTACAACTTCCTGTTGACTCATGATTGAGCATCCATAATTAACAAAGCAAATCATTCACGCACAGGCGAAGTATTCAAGCTCCGCAAGGCAACGATTGGAACAAGTTCATCAGAAAATAAGAGTTGAGTGCGATTGGTTAACTGGCTATCCGACTCGACCGACGGGAATTGCTCTGCCGCCAAACTAACTACTTGGGTCGCGCTTATCAAACCCGAAAGATATTCAACAAATGTCTACACAACTTGAAACTTCGACCAAGGCAACTTGCCATCTAATAAGTGCAAAAAATTAGAGCAAAAAAAACGCCTCCGAAGAGGCGTTGGTTTTTTGCGTCAACTGCCAGGCTTGTCGCCATACCAGCGCGGCGTATACACCCACTCACCGCCGCCGGCGCGCGGGAACACGCACGTAGTGGATGAACCGATCAACACCATGGTGCGCATGTCCACTTGGTCCGGGGTCAATTGGCCCAGCGTGGTCACGCGCAACGTCTGCCCCGGCCGGCCGATGTCACGCCCCAATACCACAGGCGTTTCGGCGGTGCGGTGCTGCGCGACGATCTCCAGTGCACGGCCCAATTGCCATGGCCGCGAACGCGAGATCGGGTTGTAGAACGCCAGCGCCAGGTCAGCCTGTGCGGCGAGGTCCAGACGCTTTTCGATGATCGACCACGGCTTGAGGTTGTCCGACAGCGACATCACGCAAAAGTCATGGCCCAACGGCGCACCGGCCTGGGCCGCCGTGGCCAGCGATGCCGAGACGCCGGGCAGCATCTCCAACTCGACGTTGTGCCATTGGGTATCGCTCGACTCGTGCAACGCTTCGAGCACCGCCGCAGCCATGGCAAACACGCCCGGATCACCGGACGACACCACCACCACCGAACGCCCCTGCGCCGCGAGTTCGAAGGCGTGACGGGCACGCTGCATCTCTTCGCGGTTGTCGGTGCAATGCAGCACTTGATCGGCGCGGAACGGCCCGGCCATGCGCACATAGGTTTCGTAGCCGAGCACGTCATTGGCGCGCGCCAGTTCGGCTTTGACTGCCGGCACCATCAGTTCGGCAGCGCCGGGGCCGAGGCCGATCACTGCGAGACGTCCGCGAGGACGGCCGATCAGCAACGGATCAAGCGGTTCGGCTGCGACCACGATGGCCAGCGAATCGTTGACCGCGATTTCACTCAGCGGCGCGCTCACGGCGCTTCGGCCCAGCTCCACCACGCTGCCGGAGCGCGGGTTGAAACGCAGCGGCACGCCCAACTCCAGCGCCGCTTCGCGCAACGTCGGGTTGGCCATGTCGCTTTCATCGGCCAACAAGCAGGCCAGCGATTGCACGGCAATATTGGCCTCGTGCAACGCCGAGCGAATGGCTTGCGCCGAGCCCGCCGTCAACGCCACCAGCACATTACGCGGATAAATCAGCAGTTCATTGGCATCCGCTTGCCGCGCGGCATGCCCGACATGAATCGCCAGTCGCGCCTGCAAATCCTGCGGCAATTGCGCGTCGGCCAGCCACGGTGCCGCGCCTTCGATGCGCACGGTTTCGCCGCTGAGTAAATCGGCAACGAAGCGCTTGCCCAACTCCAGATCGCCCAAGGCGTAACCGCTCGGCGGGTTGAGCAGGCACGTGCCGAAACGCAATTCGCCGCTGGTGGTGATCGCTGGCGAAACCTCCAGCGCCGCGGCAATTTCGCGCGCCAGCCGGTTGACCCCGCCGAGCCCGCCGAGCAGCGGCACCACGGCGCTGCCATCCTCGGCGACGGCGAGTACCGGCGGCTCGGCGCCCTTCTCCAGCAACAATGGCGCCAACGTGCGGATGACAATCCCGGCGGCGCACAGGGCGATGATCGGCGTGTCCTGTTGATAAAGTTCGCGCAGGGTCGCGCCGAATTCCTGATAGTTCTGGTCAGCACCTTCAACGCGCCCGGCCAGCCCGTGGATCATCGCATCAGGGTAGCGCTGCTGAATCCGTCGCGCGGTGGCGAGGCTGCCATTGCCGAGGATGACAATCGCCGGAGCAGGACGGCCGCTCACCCTTGCCACCGTTCACCGGGGACGATGATCAGCGAGAAGTACGGCGAGGACATCGGCTCGACTTGGTCCAGCGCGACGATTTTCTGATTGGCCATGGTCGCGCGCTCGACGTACAGCGCACGCTCGGCCAAACCGAGTTCTTCGAGGACCTGACGCACCTTGGGAAAGTTGCGCCCCAGCTTCATGATCACCGCCGCGTCGGCATCCGCGAGCCGCCGTTTCAGTTCGTCGTGCGGCAACACGCCGGACAACACCGACAAGCTCTGATTGCGATACACCAGCGGCGACCCCAGCACCGACGCGCCACCGAGCATCGAGCAGACGCCGGGCACCACTTCGGCGACGTAACGTTCGGCCAGACGGTCATGCAGATACATGTAGGAGCCGTAGAAGAACGGGTCGCCTTCGCAAATCACCGCGACGTCACGCCCGGCGTCCAGATGCTCGGCCAGTTGCTCGGCGGCGCGGTCGTAGAAATCGCTGATCACTTGTTCGTAGGACAGCGGCGCCGGCAGCGCTTCGGTGGTCACCGGGTAAACCAGCGGCAACAGGTTTTGCGCTTCCTGCAAGTGCGCTTCGATGATGCCGAACGCATTGCCCTTTTTGCCTTTGGCGACGAAGTACGCGACCACCGGCGACTCGCGCAGCAGGCGCAGGGCTTTGACGGTGATCAGTTCCGGGTCACCGGGGCCGACACCGAGGCCGATCAAGCGTCCAGGTTGCTGCATCATTCGATCTCCGTGGCGAGGGCATTCACCGCAGCGGCGGCCATGGCGCTACCGCCGAGCCGGCCCTGCATGATCACGAACGGCACGCCGCGACTGTCCGCCGCGAGCATCGCCTTGGATTCGGCGGCGCCGACAAAACCGACCGGGAAGCCGAGAATCAGCGCCGGTTTGGGTGCGCCGGCATCGATCATTTCCAGCAGGTAAAACAGCGCGGTCGGCGCGTTGCCGATCACCACCACGCTGCCTTCCAAGTGCGGGCGCCACAGTTCCAGCGCGGCGGCGGAACGGGTGTTGCCCAACTCGCGGGCCAGCGCCGGGACGCTGTCATCACGCAAGGTGCAGATCACTTGATTGTTCGCCGGCAGGCGCGCGCGGGTCACGCCTTCGCTGACCATCCGCGCATCGCAGAGGATCGGCGCCCCGGCGGCCAGCGCCGCGCGGCCAGCCTTGCCGGCGCCTTCGGAGAATTGCAGACCGTCGATGGCCTCGACCATGCCGCACGCGTGGATCACCCGCACAGCGAGTTTTTCCAGGTCGACGGGAATGCGCGCCAGGTTGGCCTCGGCACGAATGATCGCGAAGGAGTTGCGATAGATCTCCTGACCGTCGCGGATGTAATCAAGCATCTAGGGGGCTCCGTGAGTGGTCGTCGAGCAAAACCGCGACCGCTTCAATAGTAAGGTTGCGTGCGTGCAATGCGCCGAATCCCGGCAGCGTTGCATCGCGAAAATAGAGGTCGTAATGACCCGGTGAAACCGCCAGCAAGGTCACTGGCGCACTGTGCGCGGCGGCGCAGGAACGCGCGCAGCCGGACAGGTGCACATCGAGGATTGGCCCGCGCTGTTGCAGCAACGCCGCCAGTTGCAGCGCATCGCCCTTGGTGTCGGCCAGGCCTTTGGCGCAACC